>JAJTHR010000233.1 GCA_021298935.1 Parachlamydia sp.
CATAAAGTTGACTTGTCAGCGCTTCAGATTTAAAAGATCTTTTCGAAGTTGATATCTTTGAATATCAACAAGGAGAGATCTTTTAAAGATGAAGGTGATCACAAGTCAAATTTATGATTTTAATTTCGGGAAATGGTATAAGCATTGATCTATTAAGCATCCTAATTAAGGCTGAAAAAAAGGATTTTTGGGTTGTCCATGCAAAGAAAGCGATGTTGCATGAAGCTTTAAAAAAGCATCAAGTGCTTGGGGAACGCATTTATCATCCATTAAGCAATGATTGTTTGACATTTTTTACACTTAATGAGGGTATTTCACGTAAAATTGCACAACCTTTCATTCAAAAGCAGTTATCAGAAATTAGTTAAAATGCATTAATGTAAATCTTTGGAATAACCAGAAAATAAAAGAATTTTCAGATGCTCATGGCTTTTGCCAAGCATGCAGTAACCCAGTTGTGTACTTTTTTTGAGGCGCGCATAGGAAATGCCATCCTTTTGGATGAAAATAATGCGAAAGTGAATGTGCGTTCTTTGCAATATCGGAAAAATCATCTTTTTCAAGCGTTCTTTAATGGCAATGGGCCAGGGGACCATCAAGTCGGTATTTGTCTCCTCCCCTATCAGCATGATTTTAAAGCTGGGGATCGTGTGGACAATCTTTCTACCAAGAAAGGATTCGATTCCTAAAAGCGTTTTCCCCAGCATGACTGATGAACTATTCTTCTTTGATATCTTAGGTGCCTTTATTACCTCTACCTTCAATTCAGGAAAACAGCTCTGAAATAGGTGCCACAATGTGCCGGTGCTATTTAAATCGAGCAGTTTTAAATAATGCCCTTTTGTCTCCTGCCAACTGGTAAAGAACGTATTATTGATGTCAGGCATGCTCATGGCCAGCAAGTTGCGGATCAGGTGATGATCAAAAAAATTCAGGTAGCGGGTAAAAAGAATGGGGTCAATAGACCCTGTGTCCATTTTCTTCTTGAAGAAATGAGGCAAGGGTGAATTACCCGAGAGCAAGCCCAGATTCAATATGAGCCTGACTTTTGGGTCGCTTTCGGAAAAAATTATTTTTTCGCACAATGAAGGACGGGAAGAGCAATCGGCGTGAGATTCAAAATAAATATCATTGCTTTGATAGCCTATTTCCGCCAAAACTTCCAATAGCGAACAGACATCAAAACGATGGAGGTTTTCTTGAATGCGTTTTTGAATCGGCTGCATCACCAATCCATAAACAGCTCAAGATCCGTTCGGTAAAGCTTCTCAAGTGCTTTTACTTGCAAAGAATCTTTTTTATCATACTGCTCGCTCAAGGCAGTCACATGTTTGGCAAACAAGGAAAAATATTTGGCAAAAAGCTTTGGAAAGTAGCTCAATGGGTCAAAATTTTCGATCAGATGATCGATATCTTTTGCTACGACCGCGGCTTTTAGGTAATTATTTTTTTCTATTAATTCTTCAAAAACTTTTAATTTGTATGATAACTGGTCCAGGCTTTTGATGAATGATTGAAGGGATTGGCTCATTGTCTCCTTCTCCTCTTCAAAAGAGGGACTATTCTCTGCAGGAAGTTCAATTGTTTCAACCGGCCTCTCAACCGGCATCGGTTCTTCAAAAACCGGTGTTTCAACTTCTTGACTGATTTCCGGCTCGCATACAGGCTCTGTTTCCTCTTCAAAAAAGTCAAAGACCGGCTCCTCTCTTAAAACCTCTTCCTCAACCGGCTCTTCGATGACTTCTTCTATTTCTGCTTCCTCTACCTCAATGATTTCGTCAAGGGGAGGAGCAGCAGCCACCTTGCCAAAATCTAGCATTTCACCAATTTCCTCTATTTTTTTTACCAGGTGAAGAACCCTGTCCTTTGTTGGAGAAAGGGGCCATCTTTCGAGAAAAAAGTGATTGAAATCTTTGGCAGTCTCGGTGAGATTTTCAATATCCTCTATAGATATGCCGGAGATGCTTTTTTTCCAAATGGGATGCTCTTTTCCCGATGCATGCAGCTTTTCATAGTATTTGAAGCGCTGTAAAAGATGGGAAAAAAACCAGTTCAAACTATTTTGGATATGCTTATCTGTGCGGTTTTTAGGCGTTAAAGTGGCTTCGTGGTCGATAACAAGGGATTTTATAAGGGGAAATGTGGTTGCAAAACTTTTGATTCCATTGTCGGTAAAATGGGCATAAATGTAATAAACAATCAGGCGGATATCAGGCACCTGTTTGGCAAACACCTTTTCAATGAGCTTTGCAGCCTCTTTTATTTTTTCCTGTTCAATGAAATTAACAATTTGATCAAAATGCTCATCGACAATAGCTTCTGAAGGGGGGTTAGAAGGGGGGTTTTGGATCAAGTGATCCAGGAGAGTTAAATCAGCCATCATCGCTCCAAAAAAAAATCTTTAAGCAGCTAGCTTATCTAATTTTTATTTTCACCACACCTTTTTAATGAAAATTATCTATAACTGTGTTCATTCTCAATGCGATCCCGTTCAATCTCCTCCTCTGTTGCAACCGGAGCAATATTTCTCCGAATGGTATTGGCAAGGTTGTTAATTTGATTTCCAACTTTCATGGCATTGTCAGGGAGACGAGTGCTTATACCATTTCCCAAAAATAAAACCATAAAGTTGGCTTGTCAGCGCTTCAGATTTAAAAGATCTTTTCGAAGTTGATATCTTTGAATATCAACAAGGAGAGATCTTTTAAAGATGAAGGTGATCACAAGTCAAATTTA
>JAJTHR010000055.1 GCA_021298935.1 Parachlamydia sp.
TGACAAGCCAACTTTATGGTTTTATTTTTGGGAAATGGTATTACATGCTTAACTTCATCTTATTGCGGTGCACTGGCGGTGCAACGATTCACCAAATCGACCATCAAAAACCAATAAAATCCAGTAGCATTTTGATTGGAAATGCTTTACCATCATACTCATAGCGACTGGTTAATATTGGATTGTCTGGATATCTCCCGCATTCGTAATGCGAAGGTCGTCGACTCGACTCCGGCTTTGGGCAATCATTTAAGAGAGAGCAAAAATCATTGTGGCGAGGGGCGCAATTTGAATCTTTACCCCAACTGTCTTTCCTTGATCCCCTATTGTTTCTGGCTGCCTGTTAAGTTTGTCTGAACCGCCAAATTTTAAATCATCAGAGTTAAATATTTCTTTTACACTTCCAGAATGTGAAAAATAGAGATTGTACTCCCCATGATAAACGGATGTGAAGTTATGCACACACAAAAGCCTTTCATTATTCCCCTTCCGAATGTAGCTAATGATGCTATTATTTGAATCCCAAAAATCGACCCATTCAAACCCTTCGTGACTCAAATCTTTTTCCCATAAAGCCGGGTGAGAAAGATAAAAATGGTTAATTTCTTTAACTAGCCTTTGAACGCCCGCATGGGTCTCGAATTGAAGTAGAAACCACTCAATATCCTTTTTGCAATTCCACTCATTCCATTGACCTATTTCACCCCCCATAAATAAAAGTTTTTTTCCGGGCTGGCAGATCATATAGCTTAATAGCAGCCTTAAATTGGCAAATTGCTGCCACATGTCCCCCGGCATTTTGGCAAGGAGGCTGTTCTTTCCATGCACCACTTCATCATGGGAGAGGACATTAATGAATTTTTCTGAAAAAACGTAGATTAAACCAAACGTTAAGTCGTGGTGATGATAATTGCGGTAAATCATGTCTTTTGAAAAATAACGCAGGGTGTCATTCATCCACCCCATATTCCATTTTAAGTCAAAACCCAAACCTCCCTCATCGACCGGATAAGTCACTCCTGGAAAAGAGGTCGACTCTTCCGCGATTGTCAGGGCGCCCGGGCACTCCTTATGCACAATGGAATTGAAGTGCTTAATGAATTCAATGGCCTGCAAGTTTTCTTTTCCACCAAAATCATTGGGCACCCACCCGCTCTCATCCCTGCCATAATCCAGATAAATCATCGAGGCAACGGCATCGACGCGAATGCCATCGACATGCATTACTTTCAGCCAGTAAAGGGCATTGGCAATTAAGAAATTGGTCACTTCATGGCGCCCAAAATTAAAAATATGCGTATGCCAGTGAGGATGGTAGCCTTGCCGGGGATCGGCATGTTCATAGAGGGCGGAGCCATCATAGCGGCCCAGCGAAAAGGCATCGGTGGGGAAATGGCCCGGCACCCAATCGAGTAGTACTCCAATCCCTTTTATATGCAGATGATTGACGAAGTACTGAAAATCTTCCAGCTTCCCAAAACGGCTGGTCGGCGCATAAAACCCAGACACCTGATACCCCCATGATTCATCCAAAGGGTGTTCTTGAATGGGAAGCAGTTCGACATGGGTAAAACCCATTTCTAAACAATACGCGGCAAGCTCGTGCGCAAGCTCCCGATAATTCAGAAAACTTTCTCCATTTTTTTTCCAGGAGCCGAGATGCACTTCATAAACATTAAAGGGCGAGCAATGGAGTTGATAATTCTTTCTTTTTTCTATCCAATCTCTATCCTGCCAATTGAACTTGTAGGGGTTGGCTACGATGGAGGCTGTGGCCGGCCTTAATTCACATTCTAGGGCATAAGGATCGATTTTTAGTAAGCGCTCCCCTTGTTGGCTATGGATTTCAAATTTGTATTTCTCCCCTTCCTTAAGGCCCGGCACAAATAATTCCCATACCCCTGAATATCCCATGCTTCGCATAGGATTGACTCGCCCATCCCAATGATTGAAATCCCCGACCAATGAAATGCTTTTCGCGTTAGGGGCCCATACGGTAAACTGAACACCCTCAATACCGTTGTGGTTCGCTAGCCTTGCCCCCATTTTCTCATAAAGGGTGTAGTGCACCCCTTTTCCGAATAAATATTGGTCCATTTCGCCAAAAGTGGGGGGAAATGCATAAGGATCATGACTTAAAAGGCCGCTTTGATGGTAAACCTGGTAATCGGCGGCAGTCGTATGGGCGGGAGCCATGCATTCAAATATGCCTGCATCATGGATCTTTCTCGTTTCAATTGTTTTATCAAATAATTTGATATAAAGCCGCTCCGCCCCTGGCCTCCAGAGGCGGATCACTTTTGAACCTTCGAAAAAAGAGTGCAGACCCAAAAGTGAATGGGGCTGATGGTGGCTGACTTCAATGATGCGCTGCAAATGATCCGTAAATGAAGGATCAAATTTAGTTGTTGAAAGTACGCTCATGGAACCAGCCTGCATTAATTGACATTGATGCGCATCCTAGCTGATTAAAGGAAATTATCAAAGTGATAATCAATGTTTTTTTGAAAAGAAAGGGCTTTTCCATTGGAAAAACGCTCCTCATTTCCATGATATTTAAGACGATACGAAGAGACCCCTTTAAAATGAAAGGCAATTTCCCCATCTTCTTTAGATAAAAAGCGCATGCGACGGATCGTTTTTTTTGTCCATTCAACATCAAGCATCCCCTTATCGTGAAGGCTTGCATTAATAAGACGTCCGCAGTGAAATTCTTTTAAAAGGTGCGGAATTATTTTAATGCAGCCGTCTTGCTCATTGATAAACATGAGACGCAA
>JAJTHR010000030.1 GCA_021298935.1 Parachlamydia sp.
AATCATTGTAAGTGGTTCAATATTAATAATATGGACTCACTTACAATGACTTCAACCCCGGGGCTTTGACGCAGCCGAAAGGTTAAAAATTTCATGGTTGGGTACTTAGCCCCCCCCGCTTGCCAATAATTAACAAATTTGTTACAAATTGGACATGGCAAAGTTACCGATTAATCCTTTTAAATTTGGAGACCCAGTTGAAGGAGAGTTTTATCTCCCAAGACAAAATTTAGAAAATTTTGTAAATCAATTTTTAATTAATCGAATTCATGTCGTATTAATTGGTCCCCGCCGGATTGGCAAAACATCTTTTTTAATAAATCTCTTAAAAAATCTCAATCATTCCTATGTATTTATAGATATTTTTAATATCACCTCCCATAAAGATTTTCTGCATCAAATGTTGAGAGGATTAAAAAATAAAGAAGGATGGTTAGATAAGTTTAAATCCACAATTAAGTCTCTTACAAACTTGCGTCCAAAAATATCTGCTCAAATCGATGCGCAAAATGGCAACCCATCATTTGATTTTTCATTGGATTCTGTCATTGGACAAAAAGATGTTAAAGAAATGATACAGGATGTCTTGTCGTCGCTTAATCAATTTGAAGGTTTGATTTTTGCCATCGACGAATTTCAAAAAATAACGGAGATTGATGATGGGGGATGGTTGGAAGCGACTTTACGAACCCATATGCAACAATTACGAAATACCTCCTTCATCTTTACAGGGTCGCGAAGGAGCGTTATTTATGATATGCTTAACAACCCTTCCAGGCCGCTTTATAAATTTTGCCAGTCGATTGAATTTCCCGCCTTTGGAGAAGAATTTACAGATTGGATTTTAGTCAGGTTCATGAATGTGGGGATAGCATGCGATCGTAGGGCGATCCAACATCTTAGAAGGCTTGTTCAGGATACTCCCAATTACGTTCAAATGGTTTGCTTTCATCTTGTCGCTCTCGGTAAAAGCAACATCACAATGGATGAGGTTAATAATGCACTAAAAATTGTAGTGCAGCAAAACGCTTATGCTTATCAAACACTTCTTAGTACACTAACTCCGACGCAGCAAAGGACTTTGCGCTTAGCTGCCAGGGAAGGAAAACAAATCTTTGCGAAAGAGCTTCTAAGCAAATATGAGATTACGAGCGGCCCCGCTTTATCGTCTGCGATAAAATCCCTTAAAGATAAAAATATTTTGGATGAAGAAGGGGCTGGACGAGGCACTGTGATATTTGATGATCCTTTATTTGCCATCTGGCTAAGAACTTCCTTTGAATAGCAGATAAACTTTTGCTTTCAATTTTTAATTTCCTTTGTATAGTAATTACAAAATTTTAAAATTTACTTCAGAGCCTGTAAAATCTATTTAAATGCTGTTGTTAATTATTTCCCATCCTCATCAGGCCTATAAAACCAAATGCTGATCAGAATATTTTATTTTTTCTTAATTTTGATCCCAGGCCCTGCGTGTTGTGACTGCGAGCAAGTGCCCCAAGTCCTAACTTTAGAAACAGCGCTTTCGCGCGCCCTTCAGTTCAATCGCCAATTGATGGGCACGCAGGATGCCAACCAGCAATCCAGCTACTCTTTGGAATTGGCATGGAGCGATTTCGATGTTAAAATCATCCCCAATAGCCGAGCCGGCTATGTTGGCGGAGGATGTGCCGGAAGCGGGCTTTCGATAGGCGGAGGGGCCGATTTGCGTAAAAGATTCTTAAACGGGACGAGTGTGACCCTCTCCCCCTCTTTGCTTAAAACGAAAGAGCATTACCATACAGACCTGCGGGCGCTCATTTCTCAGCCCCTTTTAAGAGGTTTAGGTCGGGATTACCAGTTATCAGGCGTTCGGGCAGCGCAGTTTGGAAACCGCACCTCATCGCGCAACTTGTATAGCGCCCAGGTGCAGCTCGTCGTGCGGACGATTTCCTCTCTTTATGAGGTCGTCAAGGCGGAAAAGACGCTTGAAATCAACGAAGAGTCCTACCAAAGGATCAATAAATTTCACCAGGCGGCGAGGCTGAAAGAAAAAATAGGGCTTTCAGATGCCCTGGATGTCTACAGAGCTGAAATTGAATTGAACCATGCACAGGATAGTCTGACAGGTGCGCAGGAGAGGCTTCAAGATGCCGAAGATGCTTTAAGGAACCTGCTGGCTTTGCCCCTGGATGCATGCATCAAAGTCGATGTTCCCTTGGTTTACAGCCCGCAACCCTTTGGAATGGAAGAGGCGATTCAGCTTGCTTTAAACAACCGGTTGGAAATGGAGCAAGCAGAAGACCAGTGGCGTGAAAACTTACGCCTGTCACGCCTCGCTAAAGAAAATTTAATGCCCGAACTGAATCTGGTGCTGAACTATTCAAACTGCGGCAGAGATGAATATTTCACGACATCCTGCTGCCGCCGCCGTGAAAGCACATGGGGCGTCGGCTTCACAACGTCCACTGACTTTGATCCAAAATCGGAGCAAATCGCCTATGAACAAAGCGTGCTTGCCATGGATGCAGCCGCAAGAGGCATTGAAGAAGCAAAAGCGGCTTTGACGCTGGAAGTAAAAAAAGCGCTGCGGGTTCTTCACCGGGCCTTCAAGAGGATTGAAGTGCAGGAAAAACAAATCCATACCGCAGAAGGGGAGCTTCATTTGAGCCAATTAAAATTTGATCGTGGAATGGCTAATAATTTTGATATCATCCAGGCTGAGAAATCCCTGCGCTCAGCCGAAATCGCTTATTGGGGAGCGCTCATTGAACATATTGTAGGCCAATACCAACTCTTAGCGGCGATTGGCCGCCTGGCAGATAAACCTTAAGAGGTTGTCTACAAAGTCCGATCGGCTGATTTGTGTGCGAATTTTGGTTATAAGCCTGTAAAAAATTTTTGCCATATTGTTTAATAGGGCTACAAATTTTTTACAGGCTTATAACCAAAATTGGCAGCAAAGCAGCCTGATCACACTTTGCTGACAACCTCTAAGGCAAAATGAAAAAAATATTTTTAAGCGTTTCATTTTTTATACTTATTTGCGCCCTATTTTATTGGCGCGGGTCTTCCGTTCCGCTCGCCTCCTCTATTCCCACCAGTTCTGCTGAAAATAGGGATGTCATTGTCGAAATCAAGTCGGTAGGCGAACTGGAAGCTGCCCGCTCAACCGTCATCGCTTCGACAATCAAGGGAGACCTTGGAAAAATCATCGATTTAATCCCTGACGGCATTACTGTTAAGCCCGGCCAAATTCTTGTGAAAATGGATCCCACTCCATTTGAAGAAAAATTAGAGAAATTGAAAGGGCAGATGAAAGAGCAGGAAACCTTCATCACCACGCTTGCCCAAACCCTTGCCTGGGAGGAAAATCAAGCCGAACATGAGCAAAAGTCAGCCGCTTATGAAATGGAAATGGCGGAACTTGAAATTGAAAAGCTTATCCACGGGGATGGCCCCCAAGAAGTTTCGCGCTTAAAAGGTGCCATGCAAAAGGCTTACCTAAAATACGAAGAACTCAATTCCTACTCCGAAGATTTGCTTGCCCTGCAGGAACAAGGTTTTTTAAATCCCGCTGAAATCAAGCAGGCCCGTAAAAAACTCGAGGAAGAAAAAGAGGCCTACGAAGTCGCCAAACTGCAATTCGAAAGCTATAACAACCACGTCTATCCAATGCTTGTTAAAAAAGCCGAAACGCAATTGAAAAGGGCAAAGATTAAACAGGAAGAAACCGCTAAAACAGCACTTTACAAAGTGGCAAAAGCCCGCGCGCTATTGAACCAAGCCGAGCAATTGATGGATGACTATTTGTATCAGCTGCATGCCGACCAAAAAGAGCTGGCCGAGACGGAAATCAAGGCGCCGGCTCCAGGCATGGTTGTGCACCGGGAAGAATACCGCTCCGGTCAAAAGCGCAAACCCCGTGTCGGAGATATTTTAGTAAAAAACCAGCCTTTAATGGATCTGCCCGATCTTCAATCCATGGTGGTGAAAACAAGGGTGCGGGAAATTGACCTGCATAAAATCGACCTTGGCAAAAATGCAACGATTCAAGTGGATGCCTATCCGCGCCTTTACCTTAAAGGAAGTGTTTCAACCATAGGAGTCCTTGCTCTTACCGATGCCGGCCGCGTCAATGAAGAAAAGTTTTTTGAAGTGAGGATCCGCATTGAGGATGTAGATGAGCGGCTTCGCCCGGGGATGACGACGCGTGTCACTTTGCATGCCCAGGAGGAAGGAAATGCATTGGCTGTTCCTGTGCATGCTGTGTATGGGGCCGGCAAGGAGCATTATTGCTATGTCCAGACTGCAAATGGCTATGAAAAAAGGAAAATCGAGACGGGGATCCATAATGAGCAGTGGATGCAGGTGTTAGGCGGGGTGAAGGCAGGCGAAAAAGTGTGTTTGCTGCCCCCTGGCGGAGAAAATGATGAATAGCCCCCTTGTCAAAATCCAGCAGCTGGCCAAACATTATCCCATGCAACATGGCATCGTGCAAGCGCTACAAGCCGTCGATCTGAAGATTCAAAAAGGGGAATCGCTTGCCATCATGGGACCCTCCGGTTCCGGTAAATCGACTTTATTGCATTTGCTTGGCTGTCTGGATAAACCCTCTCATGGGCATTACTGGCTGGATGGAAAAGACATTTCAGAGCTAGCGGACGAAGAGCTGGCCCATATCAGGGCGACTAAAATCGGATTTGTCTTTCAGTCATTTAACTTGATCCCTCAGATGAATGTGTACGATAATGTGGCCACCCCTTTTCTTTATCAAAAAAATGTCTTGCCTCCTGAAGTAGTGCACGAACGCATTGTAATTGCGATTGAACGGGTGGGTTTAAGCAAGCGGCTGTACCATCTACCCTCCCAACTCTCCGGCGGTGAAACGCAGCGCGTAGCGATTGCAAGGGCACTGGCCATCCATCCCTTAATCATCTTGGCGGACGAGCCGACGGGGAATCTGGATTCGGCAACGGGCGCTACTATTTTAGATCTATTCCATACGTTAAATATTGAGGGAGCGACCATTGTCATGATTACGCATGATGAAAAAGTAGGGGCGCATTGCGGCCGCACGATCCGCATGCAAGATGGGAAAATGCTCAACTCATGATCGACTATCCGACATTGCGCCGCTCTTTTCAATCGCTCCTCATGCATCGCATGCGCACGCTCTTAAGCACTTTAGGGGTTTTGTTTGGCGTGGCAGCCGTCATCGCCATGCTTTCTATCGGCGAGGGGGCCAAGCAGGAAACACTCGAGCAAATCGAGCAGCTGGGGATGAAAAGCCTGATTATCCGGCAAAATGTGCTGTCCGAGGGACAACAGCAAAAAGTTTTTGAAAAAAAATCAAAAGGGTTGACGGAAGCGGATGGGGAAGCATTAAAAAATACGATTTACCACGTCATCGATCAGGCTCCTGTCAAAGTCATTCAGGCCTCCATCAATGGCTTAGCGACCGACGCCTCTCCGGAAATTTTAGGCGTGACCCGCTCTTTTGCCCAAATTAAAAATCTGCAGCTGGCCGAAGGGCGGTTTGTATGCGATTTGGATTGCAAAGAAAGGCAGCTTGTTTGCGTGCTTGGCTATAAAGCAGCCAGGTGCTTTGGCGAAAAGGGGCATGCAGGACAAACCATCCGCATTGAAAATGCCGAATTTCAGGTAGCGGGTGTATTAAAGCCGACACGCTGGAAGGCAGGAAAAAACAGCGGCATCACGACAAGAAATTTAGATAAAATTATTTTTCTGCCGTTAGGAGCAGAAAAAGCGCTGCCTATGTCGCTTCTCAATAAAGATCAGGTGACTGAAATCATTCTTCAGATCGATCAACCTGAAAAGATGGATCTCATTGGGGCATTAGTCAAAAAAATCCTTGCCCGTTTGCACGGTGGCGTGGAAGATTATCAAATCATCATTCCTCAGGAATTATTCAATCAAGCCCGCAGGACGCAGGTCACATTCAATTGGGTGCTGGGAAGTATTGCGGCCATCTCTTTATTAGTGGGTGGGATCGGTATCATGAACATCATGTTGGCAACCGTCACGGAAAGAACGCGTGAAATTGGCATCAGGCGCGCTGTTGGAGCAACCCGAAAGCATATCATGGTGCAATTCCTTCTTGAGACATTGCTGTTGACACTTTCAGGCGCCCTGCTCGGAATTGCATGCGGGATCGGTTTTTCCTTGATCGTTGGTTACGTGGCGCAATGGAAGACAATCGTCACTTTCTGGTCGATTTTCCTATCGATTGGCATGTCCTGCGCGGTCGGCTTATTTTCCGGCCTTTATCCTGCCTACCAAGCAGCTATGATGGATCCCATTAAAGCCTTGCGCCATTATTAGTAAATATTTAACATATTTAACTTAATCAAAAAATAATAGTTTAAATTATGTCAGATACTGATTCGTTCGAAACTTTGTTATATCGTAATCCAAATACTTTTTACAAAAAGGTATTTAATTTTGTTGAAAATTGCAGATGTGAAGCATATGGACTAAGGAAAATCATTATTATTGAAAAAATCTCTAAAGATGGAAGAGAAAAAGCAATTAGTTGTAAAGAAAATCCTAACTCGGATTTGTTACAAATTGTCTATAAAGTGATAGGTTTATTTGCTGTATTTATTTTAATACCTATTCAGTTTATTTTGCGCAAACAACATAATTTTAAATTAATCGATGTAGAAGCCAAATTAGAAAAAAACCTTCAAATTAATGAAGCCTTAACGTTAAAGCTTCGGTCATTAATTGTTGAAATTTCTCAAGGGAATGACAATGCTGATATCACTTGGCTGCAAAAAGGCAATAATTATGTTTTTAAATTAGCCGGTCACCCGGATGTCGTTTTTAAATTAGCTAAAGTTTCTTCCGAATTTTGTGCTAACAGTCGTTTTGCCAATATGAAGGAAGCTAAGGTCATCTGCATCCGTGATCAACTTCATTTACTCAAAGTGCCTCAGGCAAAGCGAATAGAAGTGCTGGGTTTTCATTTAATTGCTGAAGAGGCGCTTGATTTCAATCCTAAAGCATCAGCACAAGAGGAGCTTTATACAGAAGAGTCTGGAAGGTTAAATGAAACCGCCCGGCAGCTTGCTACCTTTGTGGCAAAAACTCGTTTTAATGATGTCACGTGGCGAAATATTCCCCTTCTTAATGAAACGGAGAATGGCACAGGCCCAAGAAAAGTTGCACTTATTGACCTAGAGCATATGAAAAGTGCCAAAAATGGGTTTGTTGGAGATCCTAATGGCAGCTGCGGTCTCATTCGTTGCGTGGCACGGCAGCAACTCGATATTGTTAAGGTGGAGGCGATTAGGCAAGGTATTCAACCTTGTTTATTGGAGGATGCGCTATCAACCAGGATAAGAGAAATTGAGTCGAATGAGCGCCTGAGGCAATTTTATGCAAGAAGAGGAGTAGTCATTGGAAACGAGCCTATTGCTGTTGACCTGGACACCCTTCAGCTTAATTTAGATGAGACGAAAACAATAAAAGTACCTGTCGTCATGCAGGGAATTGAGATTGAAACTGATGTTCTCATTCCTTTTAGAATTTATGCTCAAAATACCATAGCAAGCATCAATGCCATTTTTCAAAATGCCTCCCCTTTAGATTCTATAAAAGGAAAACGCTACATTAGATTGGGAGGAGATACGTGTAAATTTCCTGATTGGATGAAGCAATTAGTTAAAGCTCTTCATCGGGAAGGGCACATTTACAGTAAAAAGAAAGTCAATACGAATACTTATTTACTGCAGGCATAAGAAGAAGGCAGCTTCCCGAAGGAAGCTGCCTTTAAATCCAATTAAGGAATCGTGCCTGGGCTGTAGGTGAATTCAAATGTCGTTTGGCTTTGTTCGGCGTTTAGGACGGTACTTGGAATCACAATCGGCTCGATGCCTGTGTTTGTCAAGCTGCCATCACGGCTGGCAAAGACAACCCCTTGCATAGCTAAACCAATTGTAACTAACGTCCCGGATGTGAGTCTTAATCCGAAATGATAGGTCCCGAAAATGGGGTCTATAATTGTAATCGGCGGGATAGGAGGGATATTGAAAAGGCCAAGCGTGATGGAAGGGCCTTCGACCACAATGCCATCGGGTCTTTCAACAAAAGGAGTGACTTCCCCTTGGCCAAGCAAGCTAGTCACTATTAAACTCATGGCAAAAGAAAGCGATTGACCCGTGTCAGCGACAAATACCGATGGTCCTGGAGGGCCGACTGGACCTGTTGGACCCACTGGACCGACGGCTCCTGTCGCTCCTGTATCGCCCGTTGCGCCTGTACGTCCGCGCTTGCCGTGATGGCTGCCGCTATTTCCGGCAACCGCTCCTGCAATACCACCAACAACCGCTGCACCGCCTAAGATTAAAGCTGTGCGGCCTGCTCCGTCACCCCACCAGCCTCCGCCATCGCAGCAAGAATCTTGTTCACAGCAATAAGCATCGGCTTTTGCCGGTGCGCTCCATAAAGAAAGAGTGCAAAGGAAAGCCATTGCTCCCTTGGTCACTTTGCTAAAAGAATGTTTCATAACTACTTCCATAAAGGGTTTTTTCATTTGTAAGCAAGAAAAAGCTGAACTTAGAAAAATTAATGATTAATTTCAAACTAATAATTAATATTTTCTTTTACCATTTTTAGGAAGGCAGGCAGGCAAGCTTTTTTATCAGAGCGAGTCGTCAATTGACAAAATCGGTTAGACCTTTTAATATTTCGGGTCATTCAAAATTTGAGGCTTTATGAAAGGGATTGTTTTGGCCGGCGGTAGCGGAACACGCCTTCATCCATTGACGATTGGCGTAACGAAGCAACTCTTGCCTGTTTACAATAAGCCGATGATCTATTACCCCCTCTCTGTTTTAATGCTGGCGCAGATTAAAGAAATATTAATCATTTCTACAACTGAAGATCAGCCTCTTTTTAAGCGGCTGCTTGGTGATGGAAGCCACTTAGGCGTGCATTTCAGCTATGCCAAACAGGAAAAGCCCAATGGACTGGCGGAAGCCTTCCTCATTGGCGAAGAGTTCATCGGCAACGATCCTGTGTGCCTAATCCTGGGGGACAATATTTTTTATGGCAGCCATCTAAGTGCTCTTTTGCAAAAGGCAAAAGAAAAAAAGAGCGGTGCGACTCTTTTCGGTTATGAAGTAAAAGATCCGGAGCGCTATGGCGTCGTGGATTTTGATCAGGACGGGAATATTTTATCCATTGAAGAAAAACCAAAAGCGCCCAAATCCTCTATCGCCGTCACCGGGCTTTATTTTTACGATAATCAAGTGGTTGAAATTGCCAAAAATTTAAAGCCCTCGCCACGAGGCGAACTTGAAATCACTGATGTCAATCAGGAGTATATGAGAAGGGGGCAGGCATCCGTGCATGTGATGGGAAGAGGTTATACATGGTTAGATGCAGGCACTTATGAAAGCCTCATGCAGGCAAGCCAGTTCGTGCAAGTTGTGGAAGAAAGGCAGGGACATTGCATTGCAGCCCTGGAAGAAATTGCTTTTGAGCAAAATTTTATCACACTTGGCCAACTGCAAAAAGCCGGCGAAAAATTAGGCAAAAGTCTGTATGGCCGGTATTTAATCGAGCTTGCGTTGAAGGGAAAAAAATATGCAAATCATTGACCTCGGTTTAAAAGGGCTGAAACTAATTAAACCCGATGTCTATAGAGACAGCCGTGGTTTTTTTCTGGAAAGTTTCAAAGGGCCGCTCTACAAAGAATTGGGAATTGATTGCGGTTTTGCCCAGGACAACCACTCATTTTCGCAAAAAGGGTGCGTGCGTGGAATGCATTTCCAATCCGTTCCAGGCCAGGCAAAATTAATCCGCACGGCCGTTGGAAAAATTTACGATGTGGCAGTGGATATCCGACCGGATTCCCCCACATTCGGTCAATGGGAGGCAGTTATTTTAGATGACGTGGAACATCATCAGTTGTTTGTTCCGTTAGGTTTCGCGCACGGTTTTTGCGTTTTAAGCGAAGAGGCGCACGTCATGTATAAAGTGAGTACCCCTTATGACCCCCTTTATGAAAAAGGCTTTCTTTGGAACGACCCACAGGTCAATATACAATGGCCGACAGACAGGCCGATCGTCTCTGAGAGAGATGAAAAGTCGCCTACCTTTGAGGAAAGCATGCATTTTTTAGGAGCAGGAATATGAAAAAGATTTGGATTTGTGGAGCCGATGGAATGCTTGGTTCCCATTTTAAGCGGCTTTTGGCCAAGCGTCAAACACCCTTTGTTGCCAACGATTATAAAGAGATCGACATTACGCAGCTTGAACAAGTGTCTGACTTTGTCGCCAATCAAAAAGTCACCCACATTATTAACTGCGCAGCTTATACGCAGGTGGACAAGGCGGAAACTGAGCAGAAGCAAGCGTACACGATTAATGCATTGGGTCCGCATCATTTAGGCATTGCGGCAAAAAGGCATGGAGCAAGGGTCATCCATTTCTCAACCGATTATGTATTTGATGGCAGAGCAAACGTTCCCTACACTGAAGAAAATTCCTGCACCCCTATGGGTGCCTATGGGATGAGTAAGCTGGCAGGCGAGATGAAACTTTTGGATGAGCATTCTCATTCTTGTGTCATCCGCACCTCATGGCTGTTTGGTTTGCCTGGAAAAAACTTTGTTGAAACAATGCTGCGCTTGATGAACGAAAAAGAGACCTTGCGCATCGTCTCCGACCAGGTCGGTAGGCCGACTTATTGCCAGGACCTGGCGGAAATCGCTTTTCAATTGATGGAAGATGATGGAATTTATCATTTTGCCAATGCTTATGAAACAAACTGGTACAAATTTGCCGCCGAAATTTACAGACAGGGGAGGGAGCTGAGGCTCATTCATAAAGAATGCGAAATACTGCCCATCCCTTCGCACGAGTATCCAACGCCTGCCGAAAGGCCTGCCTATTCGACGTTGAGCACTAAGAAAATTGAACAGCGCCTGAGGCAGCCGCCAAGGCCTTGGCAAGAGGCTCTGGCCGATTACCTTGAGAGCTATAAAAAATATCAGGAAACCCAATCACTTAACTAAATCCATGCAAAGAAAAGTCGAGAATGTGTTAGTCACCGGGGGAGCCGGTTTTATCGGTTCAGCCTTTATCCGCTATTTGCTTGCCCCCAAGACCGGTTTTAAAGGATTGTGTCTTAATCTGGATGCCCTTACCTATGCAGGCAATCTGGAAAACCTTTCCGGCTTTGCAAATGATCCCCGCTATATTTTTGAAAAAGGGTCCATCGTTAACGAGGCTTTGGTGGAGCATCTTTGCCAGGAGCATGCAATCGATACGATCATTCATTTTGCAGCAGAAAGCCATGTGGACCGCAGTATTTTAGGACCTCAGGCTTTTGTGGAAACCAATATCATGGGAACCTTCCACTTGCTCGAAGTGGTGCGCCGCAACCCTCACATTCATTTTCATCATGTTTCGACAGATGAAGTGTATGGATCGCTTGGGGATACCGGGTCGTTTACGGAAGAGAGTCCCTACCAGCCCAACTCACCTTACTCTGCTTCCAAAGCGGCATCCGACCATTTGGTACGCTCCTATCACCATACGTACCATCTCTCCACTTGCGTGTCCAATTGCAGCAATAATTATGGCCCTTATCATTTTCCTGAAAAATTAATTCCACTAATGATTCTTAATTGCCTGGAAAAGAAGCCGCTTCCCATCTATGGGGAAGGAATCAACGTAAGGGATTGGCTGTTTGTCGAAGATCATGCCGAAGCGCTTTACTGTCTTTTGCAGGATGGCAGAAAAGGGGAGACTTACAATATTGGCGGGGAATCGGAATGGCGCAATATTGATCTTGTGCATGAAATCATTCGGCTTGTGTCTAAGTTGACAGGTAGGGATCAAAAAGAGTTGGAAGAATTGATTTCCTTCGTGAAAGACCGTCCGGGACATGATTTGCGTTATGCGATTGATTGCACGAAAATCAAAAGGGAAATTGGCTGGCGCCCTTCAAACGTATTCACGGACGCGTTGGAAAAAACGGTTCAATGGTACATTGATAATCAGGAGTGGGTGGAAAATGTCCGGTCAGGCTCCTATCGACAATGGATGGATTTAAATTACGCTCATCGGGTGGTGTGAGGGCATTCGTTGTGTGATTTTTATTTAACGCACACTCCTTTGCGTTAAATTTTTGCTACTTTGTGCTTTCGCCCACTTGGATTTTAACAAGCGGGGAGCCGGGTTGGGAATGAGTCGAACGGGGAGAAATTCTTGGCGACGTACGGGAATCAGAACGGTATAGGGGCTGAGAAAGCGATAATGACCTTGTTCTGTTTGTAGAAAGAATCGATTCAATTTCCTTATATGTTCCTTTAATTTCTTCCACAAATTCTGAGTTTTTTTGAAGGCCAGGATTTTTTTCCAATATGTCATAGGCTCTTTTAACAGCTTGCCAACGGTATTTTTTATATTTTTGTGTCTTCTCTTCATCACGGCTATTAATGATTTTAAAATCATAGAGTTCAGCTGTCATTTTAGCGGCATATCCGGGATAAGTTGAATTTTGTAGATGAGCGGGGAATGTTACTATGCAAAAGTTAAAACAACGCATTGCCTTCTTGAAGTAAAGTTGGGCAAACTGAGGCTCAGCATGCGTCGAGCTAAAGGTGTAGAGCCGAGCAAGCGTAGACCACAAACGGCCAAGCCGAAGCATGGGTGCCAGCAACCTTCCTATTTCGTTTACAACGATTTGCTCATCCCCTTGAATTTTTTGCAATAACGCCATCTTTTTTCCCTCAACACTTTTTACCTAATTTCCCTGGAAATTATACATATGTCTCGTTAGCACATCACTAGGTATCTCATTTTAAACTTGTTAAGGTTAATCGTAAAAATAAATTGCCTTTTAACATATGTATAATTATACATATGTTAGAGGATTTTTCAAT
>JAJTHR010000170.1 GCA_021298935.1 Parachlamydia sp.
AAAGAAGCTTTCAACGTAGAAGCTATAGCAGCTCTGGAAGCAGAGTGGCTTTTTCTTTGGAAGAAATACCCACAGCAGCCAAGTCGTAAAGAATTAGTCCGCATCAAATTGAAAAATCTAGAGGGTTTTGTGGTGAAGCAACAGATCCTTTTGAAGCCTGCTTGACAACTGATTCAAATGGGCTATTAGGATGGAACTGTAAGAAGATCGATGGACGGGATTTAGAAGTGGTTGTGAGCCTATATAAAGATGGGATGACTAAACAGAGAGATTTGGAAAAAGAAACGGGAATATCTCTCGGTAAAGTCAATGGACTGATCAAGCAGGCCAAAGCGGAGGGATTGATCTAATGCCGTTCATTTCTCCCAGCTGTTCATAGTTCATTTTTAAGAAAAATGAACAAATGAACATCTAGAAGCTCCTGATGAACAATGGCGTGAACAGAAAATGAACAGAGGCTATGAACTTATTGTAAATCAATAAGTTAAGTCATCTGTATGATGAACAGTCAAACCAATAAATGGGCAAAAAAGTAATAAAACGTAAGGAAATCACATGGCAGATAAAGAAAGATTGACCAGGAGACAATTGCATGCTCTTCCATTCCTCATAAGCAATCCAAGCATTGAATCGGCTGCTAAGCAATCTGGCGTCTCTGCAAAGCAAATATTTGATTGGCTAAATCAACCAGCATTCCGACAGGAATTAGAAACCAGGAAGAATGATGCTGTCAATCAGGCTGTAGATCGCCTTAAATCGACAGCTTCAAAAGCATGTGATACCTTGATTGGTCTACTGGATAATGCAGAATCAGAATCGGTCCGGCATAGGGTTGCTATTGACCTCTTGAATATGACGCTTAAATACATGGAATTCAAAGATGTTGAGCAGCGAATCAGAAAGCTAGAAGATACTATTACAGAATAGGAGGTGTTTATGTCTCATAAGATACGCTTAAATAGGCTGGAGAAGATGGACTCTGGCGATAGATTATGGGCTTTAATCGGCATAGGAAAGCCAAGAGATACTCAACACCAAAGAATGTTAGAGATACAAGCTCGTCAGCGTTTTTATGCTTCAGGAGATAATAGAGAAGCGTATCTTGCCTTCCTGCCTTTTGATTCGTTCCCCAATGGCTTTTTTGGCTATGTCAAGAAAAGCGAGTTAATCAAAGCGGTTACAAACAAGACAAAGAATCCTGCAGAAAACTAATGGGACTCCCAGGAGATGGAACGAGCACCTTAGGAAAACAGAGGGGGGATGCTCCTTAAATAGAAGCGGTACCTATTCGTATTTATGAAAATTGTCTTAAAGAAAGTGTTCTAAAAATTTCTCCCAAAATTTTCTGAAGCAATATCGTTCAAGAAAAAACAGCAACTGATGGTCTAACTTCCTGGAAAAAAAGCTATTTATCATGTTAGAATATTTCCACAATCAGAGTTCTCAGAGGGACTATTTATGTTTCGTCAGCTGTTTTCAAAGTTAATCGTTTGTCTATTCATTCTTTCTTGCACCCAGGTATTTTCTGCCGAGGAAAATTTCCTTCTTATCGACGGCAAGACAGATGAAGTAATCACCAAGTTGGGTTCTAATATTAACAAGCAGATGAGTCCCTGTTCAACTTTCAAGATCCCTTTGAGTTTGATGGGATACGATGCGGGAGTTTTAAAAGATGAAGCAAACCCAACCTGGGATTTTCAAGAAGGATATGATGATTGGCTTGTATCTTGGAGAGCTCCTCAATCTCCCCTATCTTGGATGAAATACTCCTGTGTTTGGTATTCCAAAGTCTTAAGCATAGAATTAGGACTAAGGAAGATCCAAAACTATTTAACTTCTATGGAATATGGCAATCAGGACGCATCTGGAGGATTGGCTGATCCAGGACCTTTAAATCCTTTTTGGATAAACTCTTCTGTGGAGATCTCTCCAAAAGAGCAAGTAGACTTTCTCCAAAAGATGATTCTAGCTAAACTTCCTATCTCATATAGAGCTATTCAAGTGACAAGAGTGATTCTGTTTAAAGAGGAGTTGCCAGAAGGTTGGAAACTGTTTGGAAAGACAGGCTGGAGTGGCTCCGACATTGCAAAGGATGGTAAAACTTTAGAACATAGTTGGTTTGTAGGATGGATAGAAAAACATGATAGCTTTTATCCATTTGCTTATCTCATCCGTGACAAGAAAATAAACCTTGATCAACGAATTCCAAGAGTCAAACAGCTACTGGTAGAATCCAACGTAATGACCGAGACTTTGCACGACTAATCTTACAAAGACTTTTTTAAAACTGCCTAATTTAGGAACATCAAAATGGAGACCCTGCGATCAATTATATTCTGTCTCTTACCTATAGCCTTCTTTTGTGTGGCCTATGCAGCTGATAATGATCATAAAATAGAGTACTGGAATGTTCAACGTAAAGGAGCAAACTATTTCAATCAAATTCCATCTGAAGACTGGTTTGTAGCAGCAAAAGGAGCAGGGATACAATTTACACGTTTAGCTCCAGATAAATGGCAATGTGAGAGAAGAGATTTCTTAATCGGTGATGCAGACTCCTTTACGGAAATTTCTAATCAAGATTTCGGGATTTTAAACGCTGTTTTAGATCAAGCTTATCGTAATGATATCAAAGTTGTGATCACTCTTCTCTCCTTACCTGGTTCACGATGGAAGCAAAATAATCAAGACGTAGACGATTTAAGGATTTGGGAACAAAAAGAATATCGAGATCAAGCCATTCTTTTTTGGGGAGATTTAGCAAAGAGGTTAAAAAATCATCCTGCTATTGTCGGTTATAACATTTTATAATGGACCCCAAAAAATAGACAGGTTTCAAAGTTATGTTCTGTGCTAAAATTTCAAGGCCAAAGGAGGACCAAGTACATGAACGGAAATCCAAGAACGGCAGCCTTTAAACAAAAAGTTGCCATTGAGGCATTGAAG
>JAJTHR010000141.1 GCA_021298935.1 Parachlamydia sp.
ATCATAAATTTGACTTGTGATCACCTTCATCTTTAAAAGATCTCTCCTTGTTGATATTCAAAGATATCAACTTCGAAAAGATCTTTTAAATCTGAAGCGCTGACAAATCAAATTTATGGTTTTATTTTTGGGAAATGGTATAATCTCTCCGCCGAGTCTCTTATCGATTATGGAAGCCGTGCCGGGATTTGACGTTTATTATCTCTTTTTGAGGAATACGCATGCCCTTTAACCCTCTTTGCCACTGCCAGAGCTTTGGAAAAGAATCCTCCTCTTGTAAAATACTTGGCTGAGACATCCCATGAAATTGCCGGGCATGGCTACCGCTGGATGAATTATGCTAATTGCGATGAAGACCTTGAAAAAGAACATATTGGAAAAGCCATCAAGGGCATCGAACAAATGACAGGAAAAAAAATGGCGGGGTGGTATACAGGAAGACGGAGCCCCTATACGAGGAAACTCATTGCAGCGTCCGGCAGGTTTGGGTTTGTCAGAGGCAAGAAATAGCAAAGCATTGGTATCGAAATAATGATTTATAAAAAGTATGAAATTAGAAAAATGGCGGAAAATGAACTTGCCATCGCACTTGACTGGGCAGGGCAAGAAGGTTGGAATCTGGGCATTGAAGATGCCAAAACTTTTTACCAGGCCGACAAAAATGGGTTTTTTATCGGTACTTTAGAAGGGGAGCCAATAGCAACAGGAGCCGCTATTGCTTATGACGAATTTTTTGGATTTTGCGGTCTGTACATTGTCAAGCCCGAGTACCGCAATCGGGGGTACGGGATGAAACTGACAGAGCAGCGCCTGAGCTATTTAGGAGAGCGCATTGTCGGTTTGGATGGTGTTTTAAATAATGCCGCAAAATATGAGCGGATAGGGTATGTGCCGGCTCATTTGAATACCCGTTACGTCTGCCAAGACTTTCCTGCATTTTCAACTGCAGAATATGTGGTTCCTTTGGGGAGTATTTCATTCAGTGAAATCGAGGCATTGGACAGAAAGTATTTTCCAAGCGCACGACCAGCTTTTTTAAAAGCCTGGATTTCTCAAGCCAATGGTTTTGCATTGGGATATAAGCAGAATGACAAATTGAAGGGGTTTGGAGTCATTCGCCGCTGCCAAGAAGGGTTTAAAATAGGCCCGTTGTTTGCTGAATCATTCTTGATCGCGCAGGCACTTTTTGAGGCATTATGCCTAAAAGCCGGACAGGGGCCGATTTTTTTAGATATCCCGGAGCCGAATAAGCAGGCGCTGGAGCTTGTGCAGCAATACAGGATGACGCCGGTATTTGAAGTATTGAGAATGTATCGTAATGGGTTTCCTCAAATGGATATCAGTGGAATATTCGGAATCACCACATATGAGTTAGGTTAGTTGAGGGGCGTTGCTCCTCTTTGGTGAGAAATGCTTAAGCCTCCTCATCAGGGTACCGATTCCTTCGACGCTCTCTTTGGTTTTCCCTCTCTTCTCGTCCAAAAGTGTTGCTGTCAAGACCAAAATTAAGGGAAGTTTCAGGCAATGTTGACGTCGTCAAATGTTGGATGACAATGTCATGACGGGCAAGTGTCTCCACTAATGCTTCTTCTACAATTCTTTTGTCTAAAAAAACTTTAGCCTCTTCTCTGAGATTGGCAAAAGATAGGCTAAACTCTTTTTTGCCCCCCATTTCTGTCAGGGTAATTGTCGCTTCAGCAAATAGAGGGGGGTATTGCAAGGTGATAATTGTATCAACTTTTCCTTCCCTTTCAATTGTTTGCAGATTTCTGATCATTTGCACAGCGATGTCTTTTACACTTGTGCGAACTTCCGGAGGCGTCTCTATCGCCTGGCTGCTTTCAGCATTTAGATGGGGCTGAAACACGAATGAAGAGACATTCTGAGGGTTTTCAGGCAAAGACACCTTCTTTTCTGATTTGCAGCTGCTCTTTGCAGCAGCAAAGGGCTCTTTTTTCATGACAGGGACAGGAATGCTTGGCAGCTCTTTAAAAGATAGGGGCGGGGTTTCAATTGTTTTTTCAGGGCTTTGTCTGGCAGCCAGGTCAAAAGGGGAAGGAAGAAGGGGTTTTTCCGTTTCTCTGTCTTCCAAAAACACGACTTCTTCTGATAATTCGCAATCAGGTTCCTTTTCAAGTAATGATTTGAAATTTTTACGTGCATGGGCTGGCATCTCAGGCCGCGGCTTGCCTGGGCGAATTGGAGTTAATTTCAAAGCATTCAATTTTTCTGGAGTCATGTTTTTGCACGAAAAAAAAGGGTTATTATCTATGCTATTTTTTTTTTCGTGCAAATAAAACTTTAAGTTTCATCCTCATAAGGATTTTGGCGCTCGCGTCCTCTTTGCTGCTCTCTTTCTTCCCTAGCAAATGCCTGTTGTTCAATATCAACGTTAATATGTGTTTCAGGCAGTGTGGAGGTTTTCAATTGATGGATCGTAATGTCGTTGCGAGCCAGCGTTTCGACCAGTGAGTCTTCCATAATTCGTCTGTCCAAAAAGACTTTGGCTTCTTCTTTTAAATTCGCAAAAGAAAGGTTAAAATCCCTTTTCCCATCCAATGCTGTGAGGGTGATTGTGGCATCGGCAAATAGGGGAGGGTATTGCAAAGTCACAACCGTATCGACTCTTCCTCCTTTTTCAATCGTTTGTAAACTCTTGACCATCTGTTCAACAATATCATTCACAGCAGTACGAATTTGCTGAGGCTCATCAGCAATCAAAGAGGGATCGGATGGCAAAGGAGCTGGCTGAAAGGCTTGCGGATTCAGTGAGGAGATGTCATTCGTTTCTACGGTGAAAGCGCTTTCACGCGTGGTGTTAAGTTTAATTTTTTCTTTTTTAGAAGCCGGGATGAGTGGAGCATCGGTTTCTAAGGTAAATGCATCGCGGCGTCCTTTTGTGTTCTCGACAGCAAATTCAGGAGCAAGCTCCTGGGCTTCCTTCACTTTCGGCTGCGCCACTGCTTCTTTTATAACAGGCTGTTGGGGCTGTTCCGGAGTTTCTTCCAATGTATAAAATGCTGGTTTTTCCCCTTCAAACCATGGTTTAGCAGGAAGAGGTTTGCCCGTGTCCAGCGTGGAAACAACTGGGGCTTCGGGTCCCTCTGAAAAGAAGGCCGCCAGTTTGTCTTCGTTTTCTTCAGAAACAAAGAAAACAGGGTTTTTTTCTGCCACAACCTCTTTGGCTTTTGGAGGAAGCGCTTCAAAAGCAGGCGAGGGGGCATCGGGCAATTTTTTGGTTTTTTTTGCTAACAGGTCAAACGGAGAAGGGGGGACGCTGTCCATTTCTTTGTCTTCCACAACTAATTCTTCATCGGGTTCACGCTCATCATCGTTATTGATAAGCCGGCTGAACTCTTTTTTGGTTTGTGGTGGATCGTCGGGCCGCACCTTGCCAAGCCTCGTGGATTCCCCTCTAAAATTTGGTTTTATGGGGTTTAGTTCTTCAGGTGACATAGTAACTCCTTTTTTTACTAGGGGGGATACAATTAACGGCGTTTATGGGTTGTAAAAATAATCGATCCCAATTCATCCTGTTCTCTCCCTTCAATGATATCCATTTCTTTGCGCATCTCTTTTTCCCAGTCTATTTTATGATTTTGAAGTTTGTCCACCTCCTGCCTTTTGATGCGCAAATTTTCTTTTGCCAAATCTAAATTTTTTTGAGCAATGTTGACTTGCTCTTGCTGGTCCTTCACTTTTTTTTCTTCAATTTTCAGTCTTTCATCTACTATTTTGAGGTAGACTTTCATTTGCTGTATTTTGGGACTGGTCGTTTCAGCATCAAGTATTTCCCTCAGTTGCCTTAGCTTATCCTGGTAATGCTTTTTGACCTTATCCCTGTCTTCTTCCCTTTGGCGTAGCTTCTCTTTTTCCGCTTCCAATGCCTGCATTTTTTCTTTTACAACTTTTTCGGCATCCTCTACCCGCTTCTGTTTCACTTCGATAATCTGCTTTAAGGGATACACGATTTTACTCATCTAAACAATGCCTTTAATAATTGCATGGTTTCCTGAAAAGAACATTTTTCATCCACACCTTGCTTTAAAAACTTGAGCACTTTATCGATATAATCGATGGCAAAGTCGCCTGCCTTGTCTGCCCCCCGTTTATATTCACCGATTTTAATTAACAGCTCGTTTTTCTTGTAATTGGCAAGGACCTCTTTCAATTTTCCCACCAGCTGCAAGTGTTCTTTCGGGACAATTGATGTCATGACCCGGCTGGCGGATGAAAGAATGTCAATGGCCGGATAGTGGTACTGCCTGGCCAGTTCGCTCGATAGGATGATGTGACCATCCAAGATGGAGCGCACCTCATCGGCCACAGGTTCGTTCATGTCATCACCTGCCACAAGGATCGTATAAAAGGCGGTAATGCTTCCTTTATCAGAGTTTCCTGACCTCTCAAGGAGTTTCGGTAGTGTGGAAAAAACAGAAGGGGTGTAGCCGGCACGGGCAGGAGGCTCGCCTGCAGCCAGGCCCACTTCCCGTAATGCTCGCGCAAAACGGGTCACCGAATCCATCATCAGAATGACAGATTTGCCCTGGTCGCGGAAGTACTCGGCAATCGCGGTTCCGACGTAAGCTGCATTTAAACGCAGCTGGGAGGCTTGATCGGAGGTCGAAACAATCAGAACCGAGCGTTTGAGCCCCTCCGGACCTAAATCCTTTTCGATAAATTCCCTTAATTCCCGTCCCCGCTCTCCGATAAGGCTGATCACATTGACATCAGCAACGGCGTTGCGGGCAATCATTCCAAGCAAGGTGGACTTACCTCCGCCCGCTGCCGCAAAAATTCCCACGCGCTGTCCAAGGCCGGTTGTCACGGGGCCATCGATCGCCCGCACCCCCACTGAAATGGGACTGTGAATCGGCATTCTTTTAACCGGATCGGGAGGAGCCTGGATTACAGGGTAGGTTTCTTCAAGAATGAGAGGGCCTTTGGTCTCTACATCAAGCGGTTCGCCCAGACCATTCAGAATGCGTCCCAGCAATTGCGGACCGACTTTAATATGCAGAGGTAAATAGGTTGGAATCACTTCGGAAGAAGGACCGATACCGGTCATTTCTCCTAAAGGCGATAAAAGGACTTCATCTTTAGTAAAGCCCACAACTTCAGCTCTTAAAGGCTCGCCTTCTCTTTTGATCAGGCAGACTTCGCCGATTTTGACCTGGGGGACAACGGCTTTGATCAACATCCCCACAATTTCGGTGATGCGTCCATTCATCGTTGTCAATTGAAGATCGTCAAGGTCTCCAAGCAGCTTGTCGATTTGATCATTAAAAAACATAGCCTTAAACCTACAGGTATTTGGAAATAGAAAGAGAATTAAGCAGCCTCAAGCCATGCTTGAAACTCTGGATGGCTGCAGAAAAACACCGCTTCTAAACTTGGACGTTCATGATCGTTTTTGTCGATTCTAAAGCCTTGTTAAGCAAGCTTGTGAATAACTCCATCTGCTGCTGAACATAACTGACTTTAATTTGAAGCGCCAGCATATTTGCGGGTGTCAACTGTGCTTTTGTTAAATTGAGGTGGTCGATAATTTGGCCTAAATGCTCAAGTTGGTATTGGCTGGTGCTTAGGAAGCCGATGAAGCGTTCGATCGGATTCGCGCTATTGATTTGAGCCGCTTGTGCAGGAGGGGGAGTATATTCAACGCCTGCTTTGGACAGGGCGATTTTTAAATTATCATCGATATGGGTCAATCGATTGCGTAAGAGCGTTTGGTAGGAGGGTTTAATTTCGGAAGTCGTCGTTCGCAGCTGTGTTTTGACTTCTTCGATTTGCGCGATGACAGATTGGGATTGATTCTTTAGTTCTTCAGGTGTCAGTTTAGCGATTTTCGAAACCTGAGTATTTAACTTTTTAACCTCTTCAAGCAAGGAAGAGGGACTTTTATTACCCACGCTTGCAACCTCTTCCACATCCTCGACAGCTGGCCGGTTGCCTTTTTTCTGCTGTTGGTCGGTTGCGGAACCGTTTTGCTGAACCGCTATATTGGTGTCGGCAGGAACGGGATTTTCGATGGGTTGCACTTCATTACCGCCGAGGGCATCGATTTGTTGAAAAGAGGCGGGTTTTCCGGTTGTGTTATTGCTCATGAGAGCTTGAAAGTGCTCTTTATTGGGAGGAATGCGTTCGATCTCTTCCATTTGAGGAATCGCTTGCGTTTGCTGTTTGCTCAGCACTTCGCCGACTTTTTTAACTGCTTCGATTTTTTGTTCTAATACCATGACCGCTTCCTTTTAACTAAAAGAGATTTGATAATCCAATGACTCAAGGAAGGGATCCCAAAAGGATCCCAGCTTGAGTCATAATAAGCACTAAGGAATTCCTTAGCCCCTACGATTATCCTTTAACGTTACGTGCCATTGATTGAATTGCAGAGTTAGATGCACTCACAACGGACGTAGACATTTCTGATAGCTGAGCTAGGTGGTTCATTAGCATCTGCATGTCAAACATGTCAGCGATACTAATCGAACTTCTTCTGGCTTTCATAATTTCCAGTTTTCTCTTAGCACTCACTGTCGCATCATTGACAATGCTGACTAAGAAGTCGACCTTGAAACCTTGCTCAATATAATTACCCTGGAAGTCAGGATTGGATCCTCCACCTGTTACATATCCAGCGCCATTATCACCATTGGCCATATTGCCTCCTACTACTCTTCTTATTAATTGGAATAATAAGCTTCGTAGGGAATTCAGAGTCTGGAAATTACACTTCCTGAAGCCTTACGGCTTCTAGTCTGAAACGCTACATACCTAAGATTATTATATCTTATATTTTTTTTGTTTAAACGTTATTTTGTCTAAACGTCTATTCCCTTGTTTTTATTATAGCACAATCCTTTTTATTTTATCAATGATATGAAAATTTTTTTATTAACGAATTTTAGCAAATCTATTAGGTATGTAGGGGTGTGCTTCAAAATATTTTTTTACTGCTCGATGATTCTAAAGGGTTTAAGGATTTAATAATTAATTTGTTATTGTTTTAAAAAATTGAAATATTATTCACCAGCCATGTTGGTTCATTCTTTTATTGCGTTAGGTGAGTAAGATACTAAATGATTTAATCACTTTAATTGAAGGAAGGTAAGCGAGTGAAATTAAAAGATTAATGGGTTTCTACAAAAGCGTAGAAACCCTCTTATTATTCAGATTACTTATCTTCGTCTGTATCCTCTTGAGGGGCTGATGAAGAGGAAAAGAAAGGGGCCTTGGTTTTTTTGGTCAGGTCTTTATCCGACCATTCGAGCGAAATCGTTCCTAAATTTTTGATCGTTGGATCGCTGCTTTTTTCAATCGCTTCGTGAATGAGCTTTTCCCCTTTTTTTCTGCGCCCTTTGGTCAGGAGGCAGCACATGCCAAGGAACGTTTGGGCTAAATGATTATCCGGCTCGCTCTGCAAAACCCCTTCAAAAATCCGGGTTGCTTCCTTGATTTCCAACTTGTTAAGGGCAATGTAGCCAAGGCCGATTTGGGGCGCCGTGCTATGGGGGCTTAAGGCTTGGGCAGCATGAAAGATGCGTGTGCCGCTGGTTTCATCTAATTGTTTGACTGCTACGAAGCCCGCTTCAATGAGCAAAGCGAAATCTTCTTTGAAATCACTAATTTTTTCGGCTTCCATAGTACATCTTCCTTTTTTGGTTCTTTTAACCCATAATTATAAATGAATGCAAATGCTATTAACTCGACTTAAAAAAAGGGGGCTTTTGCCTGTTTCGCATAATCCTTGTCCGCCCATTTTAATGCCTGCTTTCCTAAATCCTGAATGGTTGCCTCTTCCGATTGCTCGATGGCTTCCTGAATCATTTTCTTGCCCTCGCTGATCTTTTTGCGGCTTATGAAATAACAAATGCCAAGAAAGATTTTAGCCAGAGTGTTATCTGCTTCCGATTGGCAGATTTCTTCAAACAGGGGAGCGGCCTTTTCAGTCTCCATTTTAGTCAAAGCTATATAGCCAAGCCCTAATTTTGATGCAGTACTTTGCGGATTCAGGCTTTGCGCTGCTAAAAACAGCGCTCGTGCACTTTTCTCATCCAATTGCCTGACAGCAATGAAACCCGCCTCGATAATCAACGCAAAGTCCTCCTTGAACTCCTCCAGGCTGTCTGTCATTTGGGATTAAAACGGGCAAGGACTTTTAAGAGCGAGGTGTAGCCATGTAAAAGTAGTCCGAAACGGTCAAACTCATCCTGGCTATCTCCTGAGCGTAAAATTTCCTTGATTTTTTGAATCCGCTGTTCCACTTTCTTTTTGAGTTCTTTGTTTTTATTCTGCTCTTTCAAATCTTTTTCAAGATCAAAAATAAATTCTTCGCCCGGCTTTTTCTTTTTTTGACTTTCTAAACCAAACATGGCAGCCCCTTATTTTTTATCATTTTATCGACTATAGTCAATACGGTATTTAGCACCCTCTTTTTCTAAAAATACCCCATTTGGTTTGATGCTGGTAATTCTCATTCCATCCAGCATGTCCCCTTCAGACAAAATGCGCCCATTAATGAGGACGGTATAGCGTTCACCTAAGCGTGACTGCCCTGTCACTTCATAGCGGTCTGAGATATTGATGACACCCATTTCAGCCGCTTGTCCTTTGATATTATTTGTGACAAGCCTTACGCCCTGGATCTTTTTGGTCCTTGCAATCAGATCAGCAAGCTCAGCTGCCCTGTCAGTCGGAGCGTTTCCCGTGAATAGGACCTCGCCATTTGTCATTTTAGGAACGACATTCCGCAGGTTGAGCTCCTGCAGCCAAACATTAATCTGGCTAATCACATCCTCTTCTACAACGAGTTGTTTTTTTAACAAGTCAAGATAGGGAAAATTGATGCTGATGTCATCCGAGAGCTGTTCGGCCTGTTTGCGCGTTTCGAGGTAGCCGGAAAGGATGAACTGGCCGGCAACCGGCGAATGGATCGTAATCCCTCTCCAGGCAGGGTTGTTGGCAAGGACGGAATTGATTTCTTGCCACACGTATTCATCAATGATGATCCCATTGTCGTCAATATTTTTCAGGAATTTAAGTCCTGCTAAATTATACATGAGCTGATTTTTTTCTGCGGCATTATTGACATGGCCAAGGAGCAGCAAATTACCCGTGTTTTTATTGTAGGAGTAG
>JAJTHR010000258.1 GCA_021298935.1 Parachlamydia sp.
TGAAACGGCCTCCGCAAGCAAGGTAGTAAACTTACTGGCAATCAGCTTTTTGTAAAGCCGTCCCTCTTCATTTTTTTCGCATTTTCTCTCATGGATCGTAAAAGTTAATTTATAAATGTAATGCTCGATTTCAGTTTGCTTTTTAATGGCATCGAAACGATCGAAAATTAATTGAGTGACTGCTTTTGAAAGGGATATTTTTTCTAAATTTATTTTTTTATTTAAAAATAGGGCTTCTTTAAGCTCAATCTTTTGAATGCATTTAATTTTTTTTGCATTTAGTTCCAAAAAACCTTGGCAGCAAAGGCTTAAAGGAAAGGTACAGCAAAAGTGTACTTGAAAGGAATGGATGGCCAAAAGCTGCTTGCACTCCACATGATTGTCATTTAGGTCTTGAATATGATACAGGGTTTTTTTTGAAAGTTGAGTCAGCGAAGGCAAGGCGCCGAATTGGGAGTCCCTTGAAAAACGAAGCGAAGCTAGATCATTTATATTTAAATGATCACCAAGAAAAGAGAGGGGATTATGGCCGATCACCAGGGTCCCTTTTTGATGAAGAAAAGAAGAAACGACAGTCAATTGAGAAATTTGATTTTCTGATAGATCAATCCACTGAAGGAGCAAAGGATGAACGCTAATTGACCTGGCTTCCACGGAAAACAGGGAATAAAAGGGGGCAGGCCTGTGAAAATGCGGCACTTCCCTAAAAGCATTTTGCTTCAATTCTAAATGGGATAGATTTTTTAATTGATAAATCTCAATCGGAAGCGCTTTTAATTGCAATGCATTTAATGAGAGTTTTTCTATACGATGAATAGCCTCTTCTTCAAGAATGTAATTGCGAATCTGCATGGCTGCAGCGCTTTTTTTAGGGAAGTTAGTTTCCCCCGTTGCTTTTATTTCGGTCCGAAGCGATGGCCAGATTGCCTTTAAAGCGGCATCCTGCTCAATTTCCAAGCGCTTAAGAAGAGGAACCAGTTGCCCGGGCAAATAGATAAAGGCGCAATTGAGCAGATAACGGCATCCGACCGAGGCAAAAGCTGCCTTGATGACCCCATTCAAAAATTTTAAACGTTTACATTCATCGGAGAAGGGCGCTTCCTGAATTTTTTTTTGATACCGCGGGTGAAGGCCGCTATTTTCACTATCGAATGAGGGTAAAAACGACAAGAGGTTATTTGCAAATGCCGGTGTAAAGTCCTTCCATTCTTTGCAAACAACCCGATAGGACAATGTGTTTACCGGCCCATGACTTAGAACTTGAAAATATATATCGTTCGGTAAAGCGCTAGATAGGTTCATTCTTAAACTCAATTAAAATTTGATTATTATCTATTAAAATGTAATTTTGTTGCAAATTCATTAGAAAACTTGCTAATCTGAAAAATAAATTGCTGACGAGGAATAGGATTCAGTATGACAAATCTTGAAGGAATGGTAATTATTCAGGAAGAAGCCCATGGAGAAGTGCTGCTGTTGCGCCTGGCGGGCAGACTCGATGCCGTATCCTCTCCGAATGCAGAACGTAAGGTGTTTGACTACATTAACACGGGCAAAATACAAATCTTACTTGATTTGGCCGGTGTTGAATATTTGAGCAGCGCCGGAATGCGCATGCTACTGTCTATCACAAAAAAATTAAAGACGCTTGATGGCAAAATGGTCCTTTGTTCGATCACTCCCAATGTAATGGATGTATTAAAAATGTCCGGGTTTGATCATGTACTGGAACTCACCCTGACAGCGGAAGAAGCCTTTCGCAGATTCTAAATGAAGATTTAAATGCTTAATAAATTCCCTTATCATACTTTTCAGCTGAATCAAAATTCATTACAGACATTCTGGAGGCACTTTTGATAGGCGGAATTTCTGTCGAGACAGAAGAAGTTAAAAAAATTATCCTTAATTTCACACTTGAAGCTCAAAAGCAACTCACGACCAACTTTCAAAAGAAAAAAAAACGGGTGATCGTTATTGCAGGACCCACATGTTGCGGGAAATCGGCTTTGGCTATGAATTTAGCGCAAGAGATGGATGGTGAAATTATTTCTGCCGATTCCATGCAAGTCTACCGCGGAATGGATATAGGCACAGCAAAAGCTAATCCTGAAGAAAGATTGCAAATCCCCCACCATTTGATTGACATTCGTTCGATCAACGAAAATTTTAATGTGGTCGATTTCTATTATGAAGCGCGGCAGGCCTGCCAGAAAGTGCTTGAACAGGGGAATACACCAATTGTTGCCGGAGGCTCGGGCTTTTACTTGCATGCCCTTCTGTATGGTCCTCCAAGCGGCCCCCCTTCTGTACCGGAGCTTAGAAAGTCATTGGAAGAAGAGATGGAAAAAGTCGGACCTGATTTTCTCTATTATAAGCTTGTGCAGCAAGATCCCCAATATGCCAAAACGATTACGAAAAACGACAAGCAAAAAATTATCAGGGCGCTTGAAATCATGGCGCTTACCAATAAGAAGGTGAGCAAGCTATCATGGAAGGGAAGAAGAAGACCATTGAATTATGATTTTCGCTGCTGGTTTCTTCACCGCCCGCGAGAAAAATTATATGATCGGATAGATGTCCGGTGCGATGAGATGCTGGCCAAGGGGTTTCTGGAGGAAGTGAGAAGGCTGGAACAAGAGGGCTTTCGTGCAAATCACTCCGCTTGCCAGGCCATTGGTTACCGCCAGGCGCTTGATTTTCTGCAAACGCCGCAAAGCGAAAATGACTATGAAAATTTTGTACGCACGTTTAAGCAGGCCACCCGCAACTATGCCAAGAGGCAAATGACCTGGTTTAAAAAAGAGCCTTTATTCCGCTGGCTGGATGTAGATATGCATGACCCTGAAACTGTTTTTGACATGATACGCAAGGATTATGAGCTCTTATAAGATCAATGCCCTCGGGGGATCTTTGCGTCCCGATTCGAACACCTACAAAGCATTACAGCTCGCCTTTCAATTAAGCGATAATCCAGGCATCGACAAAAAAATCATTGACCTCAGGCAGCTCGAGCTTCCATTCTGCAATGGGAAAAGAACGTATCCGCACTATCCGGATGTCCAGCGATTAAGAGATGAAATACGGAATTCAAATGGCTTGCTTTTGGCAACGCCTGAATACCATGGAAATATGAGCGGGGTTTTAAAAAATGCTTTGGACCTGTTAAGTGAAGAGGAGATGGGAGGCAAGGTGGTAGGGCTTATCGCCATCCTTGGAGGTGTCCATAGCTCGAATGCCATCAATGCCTTGAGGCTTGTTTGTAGGCACCTTCATTCCTGGGTCCTTCCGGAGCAAATCATCATCCCCCATGCCGATAGTGCCTTCGATCCGGCAGGTTGGCTGCATGATAAACTTATTCAGGATCGCCTAAAAATCATGATGGAGCACCTGGCCGAAGCGTGCAAGAAATTGAGAGGGTGAGTTTTGGATTTACTTAAAAAAAGGGGATCGACTATGATTTCGCTTTTGGAATTTTTTAAACGCATACAAGCACCCTTTTATGATTGAATCTGAAAATTTTAGCGAAAATGAAGAAGTAAAGGAAATCGATTCAGAACCATCCTTGGAAAAGGAGGAAATGAATGAGCTTGAAAGCCAGGAAGAAAGCCCTCAAGCCCTGAAGGAAAAAAAAGAAAGCTTTTCTCCCCAGTTTGTGGAATTTCATAAAGCATTTCAAGAACAGACCAATAGCGATCAAAAACTTCAGCTTGCCATCGACTTTATGGAGCAATCGCTCGCTCAGGGAAGCACGCCCCATTTTCGAAGTTTTTGGGAAGCAAGGCGCTTGGCTCTCTCTCTTTTCAAAGAAGCCATTTCACCCCCGGTCCGTGCGCAAGCCTGGAATAAATATAGCGACTTGTCTAAGGAGGCCCGGCGCTTAAAAGAGCTTTTGGATGAACAAAGCGCTTTTGCTGTTGAACAGATTGAGATAGCTATCAAGGCTCTTGAAAACGATATTACACAGTTTGAAGAGCAGGCGGAAAAAACTTCGCTTCCCGCAGACATCCCCTTTCCCCATGCACTGAAAAAAAGCCTCGTTGAATATCAGGACCTGCAAAAAAAATTGAATGTTTTGAATGTACAGGCCTCCAGAATCAATGGATTGCGAAAAGAATTAATTAAAACCGACATGCGGGTGAGGCAGAAAAATAAATTTTTTCAAAGGCTTTCTACGGCAGGCGATGCCGTCTTTCCTCAGCGCAAGGAACTGATCAAGCAAATCAGCCAACTTTTTATTGAAGACGTCAATCAGTTTGTGCTGGATTATTTTGAAGAGTCATCATCCCAGGAATCCCTCTACATTTTAAGGGAAGAGATCAAAGCACTTCAGGGGTTAGCTAAAGTATTGACACTTAATACGCAAGCCTTCACCCAAACGCGTGCCCGTTTAAGCGAATGCTGGGATAAATTAAAGCATCTTGAAAAGGAAAGAAAAAAAGAATGGGCCCATAAAAAGGTCATCTATAAAGAAAATACCGATCAAATTCAAAATCTTATTGTTGAAAGCAAAAAATTTGTTGAAAGTGAAGAGTATTCTTTTGAGGAAGCCAATAAAAGACTTCATGAAATTTCTTCTATGATGCGCGAAATTGAAATTGGGCGAAATGGACGAGCGTTTCGATTTGACGTAGCGGAACGCGTCGTCAAACGTCATCTGCAAGTGGCGCATGACGTAA
>JAJTHR010000073.1 GCA_021298935.1 Parachlamydia sp.
AAAAAATTGTTTCATTATTACAGCTAATGTTGCCCCTTCGAGGCATATAGTGCTCGGAAATGAAAAAGTTTTAACCGCCCGCCTTTCCGATGGTTTGTTTCTCTATGAGGAAGATTTAAAAATCACCTTTGAGCAGTGGAACGAGAAAATAAAAAAAGTGGTGCAGCAAAAAGACCTTGGAACAGTGCATGAAAAAGCCAAAAGGCTGGCTAAACATGCGGCTCTTTTGCAACTGAAGCTTGCAATCAGCACACCGGCTTTTGTTGAAAAAGCCGCATTACTCAGTAAAGCCGATTTGGCATCCGGTATGGTTTATGAATTTCCTGAGTTGCAAGGAACAATGGGGAAATACTATGCCCTTGCAAGAGGAGAATCCCATGAAGTGGCCCAAGCGATTGAAGAACAATGGATGCCAAAAGGTGAAAATGCCCCTTTACCGTCTAGTGAAACCGGAATTATCCTTAGCTTATCCGACAGATTCGATCATTTGATTGGCTGCTATGCCTTTGGTTTGAAGCCCACTTCTTCAAGCGATCCCTATGCGCTTCGCAGACAAGCCTTAGCCATTATTAAAATCCTCATTCATGGTCATTTTGAACTTCCGTTAAAAGACACTTTTAAACGTTGTGCCGATCATTTTCAAAACCTGAAAGGCCAGGATCATACAAGACTCGCTGATGAGGTAATCGCTTTTATTTCTCAAAGGGCTAAATCAGTTTTTGTCGAATATGGTTTTTTAAAGGATGAAATAGAAGCGTGCCTGTCTCATGGCTGCCATGATATTTACGATCTATTTTGCCGCCTAAAGGCCCTGCATGAATTCCGACATGCCTCCCCAGCTGCCTTTTCCTCTCTTTTTGAAGTCTATAAACGGGCAAGGGGACAGGTGCAAGGGGATGAAGGTGCTGTCATAAATAGTGATTTTTTTAGAGAAGACTCAGAAAAGCGGCTTTATAAACTGCTGGAAAGCAGCCAAGACCCTTTTGATCAAGCTATCATTGATAAAGATTATTTTTTGGCTTACCGATTGATTGCAGAGATTCAGCCAGCCCTTGCAGATCTTTTTGAGAAGGTAAGAATTTTAGCAGATGAGAAAGAGGTGCGTGAAAACCGCCTTGCGTTATTAAAAAAAGTATTCAACCGATTTGAGAGGTTGCTTGACTTTAGTAAAATCCAGACTTAAGGAAGAAATCTCTCCCTTTGGCTCTTTGTTGGTACGACGCATTCTATCTTGTTCGTCAATCGATGGCGATTGCGGGCAAATAATCGATAACCCCAGTCAAAGAAATAAGAAGGCAAAAAAGAGAGCAAGCCTAATAGGGCCCATAAATGGCCTAATTGCCAAAATATCTTGAAAACTGCTTTAGCCTGAATAAACATTTTAGGAGAAGTTTTGTAATCTTCAATTAAAATCAAAGTGTCCAGATTTTTGTATTTAGCAGGCAAAGCCTCAAGTGTAACTTGAGCTGTCAGACCCTGCAAAGGGGCAAATACAAAACTTTTTTTTCGATCATGTTTAAGGAGGAACTGGACAAATTGATCGCAAATCCCGCATTCGCCATCATAAAATACAAGGTGCGTCATTGGATAACCATCTGGGGAGGCTGCCTTTTTAATTCATCAAACCGATGCACTAATTCAAGCACCTGGTCATCTGAACAACCACCGCTTTGAATTTTCATTTTAATCTCTTCCCGCTTTAACATCCAGTTACGGTCCAATAATTTTTTGACCGTTTCAACAAGCAGCTGTTCGGCCTTGTCTTTATTCACTTTTTTCTGAATCAAATCGGATAAGACGAGCTGCCCCTCGGCATCATCTAAATCAATGGCTAAAGAGAGTAGATCGCACGGGCGCTGGCTTTCATAATTTTGACGATACACGTCAAAAATTTTCTGGCAAATCGTAATGACAAAATCCTCTTTTACCAAATTGCGGTACACAATCTCGATCAGACGAGAGTTCCCCGTCCCATGTAAAAGAAGCCACCTTAATAAATCGGTTTCCAGGATCCGATCGGGATCAATGCTTTGATGGCCTATACTGGCTGATTTTTTAATGTAGAGGTTGGGTATATAATCCTTTCCTACACCGACCATGTCTTCCGGGACCGTTAGTAAATGGGCAAGCTTCCTCAAAGTTTCATGCACCATGACAGGATGATCCCACTCCCGAATCATCTTAACTGCTTTTTGGACAATTTCATTTTTACCGGCTGCCGACTCGACATCCAAATCCTTAGAGAGGTATTTCACTAAAAATTGAATGTAGGTCAAACTTTTTTCAAGTAAATCAAGAAATTTTTCCGGTCCGTTTTCGCGTAAAAATTGATCCGGATCGCTTCCTGCCGGAAGGTTGACAATTTTTACTTCCACTCCCTCTTTTTGAAAAAGGTGTCCAATTTTGCAGGCGGCTTCTTCGCCGGCCAGATCCCCGTCCATGGCGAGGTAAACAATATTAATGCCAAGATTGACAAGCTCACGCACATGCTCGTCGCCAAATGCCGTCCCTTGCCCTGCCACTGTAAAATTTAAACCAGATTGAATCAATCTTAGCGCATCCACCTGGCCTTCTACAACGATGGCCTTCCTTTCCTTTGCAATTCTTTTTCTGGAATGATGAAAGCCGAAGAGAACCCTCGATTTTTTAAAAAGGGGGGTCTCGGGCGTGTTGACGTACTTCCCGCCAAATGTCTCTTCTTTGTATTTTCGACCGGAAAATCCAATGACAGATCCTTGCGCATCCTGGATGGGAAAAAGAATGCGGTCATTGAAAAATTCCCTCATCTGCCCGCTTGGATTTGAGCTTAGCAACCCGGCCTCCAATAACGCTTCATCTTTTATCGCTTTTGCATGCATCATTTTGCGAAAGAGGCCGGCCTGTTTGGGCGCCAGGCCGATTTTAAAGGCATGGATAAACGCTAAATCGATCCCCCGTTGAAATAAATAGCTTAATGCTTGCTGCCCTTCGGGAGTATAAAGAAGGCAAAAATGATAAAAATTAGAAGCGGTTTCGAGGCATGACTTTAAAATGGCTTTATTCAGCCCCTTTTGCTCCCCTTCCCCTTCAATTTTTTCTAGATGGACATGAAAACGATTGGCCAGGCTTTCAACAGCCTCTGAGAAATTCATTTTTTGGTAGGCCATCAAAAATTGAATGGCATCCCCATGTGCACCGCAACCAAAACAATGATAATGGGTGTCTCCTTTTTGAACGATAAAGGAGGGAGATTTTTCATCATGAAAAGGGCAAAGGCCTTTGTAAGAGGCGCCGCTGCGCTTCAATTCAACGTGCGATGAGAGGACTTCAACGAGATCAACCCTCTGCCTTAACGTCTCTAAGCTATCTTTTTTAAATATGGCCATTGTTTCCCATGCATAGTGCACTAATTGTGCCCTGCCGGGAATTTGTCACGCAAGGGAAAAGGGCCAGGAAACAGTAATGGCTTCCCGGCCTTTTAAGAATTAGTCTAAGTTTCTGCTGCCACGACGAGCAGATCCGCCCTGACGTCCAATTTCACGGTGAAAATCTGAACCGTATCTGGAAGCGACCGCTTCTCCGCCTCTGCGGCCGGCTTCTTGGAGGCTGCTTGTGCTTCTGCGATCAGTTTCCTGACGGGTGCTTGTGCTTATGCGGCCGCTGCTGCGTCTGTCATCTTCGCGATC
>JAJTHR010000188.1 GCA_021298935.1 Parachlamydia sp.
AGGATGGAACATCATCAACTCATTGGCAGAAGCAGTTGCTGGATCACCTAGGTTGGTTTTAAGGGCGACTTAACGAACGATATGTCATTTATCACCTCGCCTCGTTTGCGCAGCAAACGGGGCGAGGTGATGAATAGTCACATATTTTTTATCCTGTGAATTTAATTCATCCTTGCTACCGATTGATTGGTTGGCGGAAAATTTTGTTTTTTAGGCCGGCGGCTTGGGTGACGATGTATAGGGCTAGGCCAAGGGAACAAATGACGGTGCACTCAAGGGGGGTTTTATAGAAGAGAAGAAGACCTTGGTAAGCTAATATTGAGCAGGCCATGTAGGTGATCGGGCTGCTTTTAACGTAACTCATCACTTTTTCTTTGATGTAGTTTTCAGCCTGGTCAGCGAAACGATAGATTTTCTTTTTCACAAGAGGGGCATTGGTTTTTACAAAATTTGAAACTTTTGCCTTCATATGTTGGGAGCGTTTGGAAAGGTGCTTTCCCGCTGAGAGGGCCCTTTGCTTGAGGGATTTCACAAGAGTTTGCTTTTTTGCCTCGATGAATTTCTTGGCTCTTTGATTGACGTGTTCGATGCGAGTTTCGGCATTAGAGAGTGTGGAATCAACTTTTGCATGGGTGTCTTTTACTTGTGCCTGCTTTCTTTCTATCTCCTCTGCTTGGGCTTGCATGCTGTCGAGCTGGCTTTGCATATTGTCAAAGGCTGCTAGGGCTTCGGCATTATTTTTATCTAAAGCTTTTGCCATTTTTTCACTTCTTAATAAGCTTTCTCGCAAACTTTGATTGTTGCTTGCGATTTGCTCTGCGTCTTGCTGAATTGCATCATGCCTGATTTCAAAATTTTCCAAAAATTGCCGGACATCCTGGATGTTTTTTTCTAAGGCCTCTAGCTCTTCATCTGGTTGGTACGCTCTTAAATTGTCCATCTCATTGTCTAAATTGCTGAATGCATTTTGGAGTGGTAACATTTCTTCATTCAGCTGGGTATGAGTCTGATGAATGGAAGTTTCCATCGCCTCTATTTTTTCAAGTCGGGCTTCAATTTGGGCTTGAGCTTGCATGTCTTCTTCAATGACTTGAATTCTATTTTTAATTTCATCTTGCTGAACATGCCGGATAGATTGTTGGGAACGTAACTGCTCCAACTCTTGTTCCTGGTTGTGCAAATTGTCAGCCAACTGCTCAAGCTTTGATTGTTCTCTTGAGAGGCCTGCCAGCACAAAATTTAAAGGTTCATTTAAAACTGCAAACACCTCCTGGCATATCTGTCGTACCCTTTCATCATCGGACTCAACGTCCGGTGTCATCGGCTCATACATGGGTATTTGAGAATAGGTTTCGTTAACTCGGTCGCCTAGCATGAATGCCTCCCTTTAATAATTCCTTGCTAACTCAAAGGCCTCTGCGATGGGCATGTCAGGATTTCGACTTTTTATCTTTTCTGTTCGATTGAGAACAGTATCCACTTCCTTTTCCTTAGCAATCCAATAACTGCTTCCACTAATCAATGCCGCTATGCCAACGATCGGTAATGCCGGTAAAGCTGCTGCTCCTATTCCAATAATAGTAAAGAGTGTTCCTGCCCCTACCGCCTTCGTTAAAGCACCTTTATTGATTGAAGAGCCTAACTCCTCTTTTTTAAATTCAAAAATTTGCTTTTCTGAAAGGCTGAGGCGATTGGACAAATTGGAGCAACGAGATTCAAGTCGATTTGTTTTCTGGATTAGATCATCGTTCTCTTCCTTTAATCGTTGGTATTTTACATTTAATTGATCATATTCTATTTGTAATTGATCTTTCTGAAGGATTAAGAGGTCGCTTTTTCGAACGGCTTCTACGAGCTTTCTTTCAAGTTCTAAGGCCTTTTGCTTGTTCTCTTCATTTTGAGTTTTTAATTGACGATATTCAATTTCTAATTGGTTAATTTGATGGCTTTTTTCTTCAACTATTTGGTGCTGGCAATTTAATTCATGTGTTTTTCTTTCAAATGCCGCTTTACTTGCTTTGTAGTTTTTTTTGGCCTGTTCCAACTTCATTTCTATTTGATTTTTTTTGGTTTCTAAATCAACATTAATTTCTTTCATGCTCCCATTTTCAATATTCAAGTTACTTAGCTCTTCTTCAACAGCATCTAATCGCTCTAAAGCTATTTTGTAAGCATGAAATGTTTCCGTATGCTTTTCGTTTAACTCTTTGTCTGCATTCAGTGAATTGTCGTATAATTTCTTTTGGTTCCTTAGCTCGTTTTCTACTGTCGTTAATTGTAAAAATGAGCTTAAGCTTCTTTGACTTAATACTTCATTTTCTACTTTTAATTTAATGATTTCTTCCCTGGCAGCAGACAAGCTTTGATTTAATTGATTATTTTTGCCATCAAGTTGAATAACATTTTGCTTGAGGGCTTCTAAAACACTTTTTTTCGCCATGCCATTTTCATTCGAGCTAATTTTTTCGCTCAATGTTTTGTTGGCTTCTATGAGAGCCTGTATTCTTGAAAGTAAGTTCAATTTATCAGCTCGAAGCTGCCTTAACTCGCTTCCTTGTTGATGTGTCGCTTGAGGGCCTGCTTGCAAGGGTTGCATTGTTTTACCTCATTTAAAAAAATTTGTGGGCATAAAGTAAACTTTTTTGGGCTTTTTAGCAACTCAATCGAAACAAATTCCCGGCATGACCTCTTTTTGGTCGATTTTCAGCGTCAAAATACCCTTTGATACAAATCCAGCTGTAACTCAGCTTTTCATTAATAGAATAAAAAATTTGAAAGAGGAGTGTCAGAAATTACAGGTGACTGATCGGGCAAGTGTTCATGCCTTTGATAAAGCAACAATTTTTCTGTAAATTCAAAAAAATCTGAAATCAAATTCCTTTACTAACTACTGGTTGTTAATATCCAATGCTTTATGCTACTATGTTTTTACCCAAAAAACAAGTAGCCGTGATCTTTTCTCCTTCGAGAAACATCGCTGAATTAGTTAATTTAATAAGGCCATATCTAAGTATTGCTTTCCAAAGATCCAATCCTCATGAATCTCTTGCAACACTGCTGTGATCAGCCTTTCACATGATGCTACATTGGGAAA
>JAJTHR010000341.1 GCA_021298935.1 Parachlamydia sp.
CTTACAAAGTAGCTTTAAAGTTGAACAATGCTTTAAAATGAACGATTATCAAAAAAATGATCTTTTATGGTATCTCTCCAAGGATCCAAACGTAAAAGATTTCTTAGCTGGAAATAAAGGCCATCGTCTCCGCTATATAGAACACGATAAAAAGGCATGTCAATTTATTGACAAAGTATTTGAATTTTATAATACGGTACATTTTAGGAGAAGTCTTCTTCAAAAGGACCAACCTTTCATTAATTCTTTCATTGATGAAAAAAGGAAAAATCAAGCCTTGATTCCCTATCAACAATTGTGGAATGAAGATAATTTATGGGGAGAAAATTTAAAAAATAGTTTAAGAAATTATAAAAAAAATTTTGAAAGCTTATGTGAACTTGCAAGAAAAAGATCCGTTGGAGAAATTTATCGCTTGTACGATATTTCAAGTAAGTACCTAGAGAAACAAAGCATCAATCTATCTGATTTTTTAGCTCTTCTTTATGCGATGGGCCATAAAAATAAGGAAAAACCTCAATCCATTTCTGAATTTGTATCCTATTATGAATTTTTCTCGGAGTACATTATAGATTGTACACGAGTTTATAAAAACTTGGCTAAAAAAACCAGTTCAATCAATTCAGTTAATAGTGGACTTTTAGATAGCTATCTATTCCTTATTAGTAATGAGGGGATTAAAAAGGCGAATGATGTATGGCGTACTTATTATGAAGCCATCAAAAATCTATTTGGCGGAACTCTTCATTTCGAAGAATCTAGCGACAGCGAATTTGTAAATTCATTAAGAAGCCACCTTCGACGAACCCCTTCTCCTTTTTCTATCCCATTTTCTTCCTTTCATTCAGCCACCTATCATGCTTTTAAGCATAAAGATATTTGTACCATACCGGCAGAAGAGCTTCCTGTTTGCTCATATGTAGAAATAACAAGAGACGTGATCTTGAATGGGACATTATCAGAAAGTTCTCCTCCCAGGCCCGATCAATTTGGCAAGGGAAGAATTTATACCTTCGAAAAACAGCTTGAAATAAATGGGAAAAATAAAATTGTGCGGGTTTTTCTATTAAAAGGGCGGGATAGGAACACCTTTATTTTATCATCATTTTAGAATTCATTTGTGTGCTTAGCTCAGCTAATTTGGAGAAAGGACTTCAACACAGTCCTTTGAGATTCCTGCATGCAGAAAAGATCTGCTTTTTTGAGAGCCAGTTTTCTTTATACAAATTAATTGATTAAAGTAAATGCACATAACAAATTTATAATAAAATTTCAATTTTAAATAAATCACTAATTTGAACCTATCCCACTAATGGAATCGGATGATTTGTGTGCGAATTTGTAAATCAAGAAATCATTTTCGCAAACTGCTCAATCGGGGCTTACTGCCTCGCAATTGCAATAAAATTTAATTTGTGGGTAATAGTCAGGTGGTGTGAGAGGACGGGAGCTAATCACTCCCTCCTACTCGATCATTTTTTGTCGGCAATTGAAAAAAAAATCTACCTAAATTTTAAAATATTTGATAGCATTATGCCTCCCGTGGAGGGCGATCATGTTTATTTCAAGACTAGGTGCTTCTTATCACTTAAATCATTCGCTATATTGCTTGCCTCCTTGTCAGATTTCTATATGTAGCCTGCGCGTATTTAAAACAGCAAATGCATTTCAACAAATTCAAAACCAAATCAATAAAAAAAATATTTTTCATCAGAAATTTAATTTTTGTAAGATTGGATTAGCCTTTTTATTTATGCAAAATCAAATAAATAATATGAGAACACTTATGCCATCAATTGAGCAAATACCAGGACTTGAAGGTCCCAATTCTGATGCAAAAAAATATAAAGACAGTTTAATTGAATTGATCACCTCGATAAAAGAATGGGAAAAGTGGACTGAGAAAGAACAACGAGTCCCTGTTATCGATTTTATGGATGCACTAGGCCGTTTGTTTTTGGACTATTTTCAGCATCACCTGGACGAGGCAAACGCCTGTGCTGTGCAGTATCAATCGCTTTTAAACTACTCCGTCGATCCTATTACTTCTTATATTATCAATTTATGGCATCGATTAAGATCGGCCGATGATTATGATGATCCATGGGAAGAGGCGTGTTGGGGTCGTACAAACATTGAGGCCTTTAATACCATGTTTAAACAAGTTTTAGATTTTCCTTTAAACCCTCAAGATATTGATGACTATATGGATGATACAAAAGGAAAAAATTTTCTTCTTTGGAAGGATATTCCCAAAAATGCACCGGCCTCTCATTGGTGGTGGTTTGAAAAATATGGAACATCTTGGTTGGAGGAGGATTAAAATGAGTTGCGAATTACAGGAACAAATTGCAATTAGCTTCGATATTCCGAAATTGCAACCTCATTCAGTTTGTGACCAGAAATTTTGTATCGATAAGGGAGAGGAAATATGCATGTCTCCCGAATTTAAAGACTACTTACAAAGTAGCTTTAAAGTTGAACAATGCTTTAAAATGAACGATTATCAAAAAAATGATCTTTTATGGTATCTCTCCAAGGATCCAAACATAAAAGATTTCTTAGCTGGAAATAAAGGCCATCGTCTTCGCTATAAAGAACATGATAAAAAGGCCTGTCAATTTATTGACAATGTGTTTGATTTTCATAATACTATATTTGTTAGGGGAAACCTTCTTGAGGATGGCAAACCTTTCATCAATTCTTTTATTGATGAAAAAAGGAGAAATCAAGCATTAATTCCTTATAATCAACTGTGGAAAAACGATGATTTATGGGGAGAAAGCTGGAGAAAGCTTAAAAAATAGTTTGAGAAATTATAAAGATTATTTTTCAGGTTTATGTGAATCTGCCAGAAAAAGATCTCCTGGGGAAATTTATCGCTTGTATGATATTTCCATTAAATACGATGAAAATTACAATACAAGATTATCTGATTTTTTAGCTCTTCTTTATGCGATGGGCCTGGGGTGTGACAAACTGAATATTCTATCACTAAAATCCCATAGCTTCTCCTAGATGAATTCCAGTCAATTTACGTGCAACTTTCTTTGGTTTTTTTCTTTTTCTCCATCCACCTAAAGATTTCCTTCTTTTAGACAGTA
>JAJTHR010000167.1 GCA_021298935.1 Parachlamydia sp.
AATGGGGGAAACTTGGGGAACCTCTTCTCCTCGATTCGCACTCTCAAGCCTATTTTTTAGCAGGCGATTTTTATTTTTTTTTGAATTAAGCTTTTGTTGGCTATCTTCCAACTGCCTGGTCAGTTCAGCTAAGCGGGCAAGCGAGGGATCTGGCTGAATGGTATTTCTACCTTCATTCTGATGAAAACGGGAATGGCTCCAAGCATAGGCCTTTGTTGGGTTAAGAAGGCAGAGGCCGGGTAGAAGAGCGGCCATAAAAATTGATTCGATCACATGCATGAAGTGAATGAGGGAGGAAGAAAGCTCGTAAGATTTATCAAAAGCGCGTCCGGGGCAAGAGGCATGGGCAAAAAAATTAAACGGGGAAACAAAGCATCCCGTCGCAGCGGTTAAACAGGTCAAGCCTGCATGTGAAAAGAAATCAAGCAGAGCTGCAAAGGGGATGAGCACAACTCCGGCCACGCGCGCTGCAAGCGGTCCTGTAATGGCATAAGAAGAATTTGACAGACAATGAAGCTGGTAAGTAAGAGGAACTGTAAAACTAAAGTTATCCAAATACGTTAATGAGTTTTGATTGACTTCCATAAAACCATCTTGTTTATTTATTAAGCATCTATCAAAACAGAAAAGTATTAAGAAAGTATTAAAAAGCAAAAAATAAAGGATAAAATAAATTTGCAGAAAAAAACCGACCAGGAAGCCGGTCGGTTTTTTAAATTAATTAACTGAGAGATATAAGAGCAGAATTAATAGATCTAACTATAATTATTGCCCTTTCATAATTTGGATTCTCAAATTCTTCACTTTGCAAACCGCTTATTTCTTCTTTCAATTTTTCTCTTATTTCAGAAAATTCATTGATATTTTTAAATGCTTGATCTGCAAGCATATTGTTAACATTAGAAAAAGCTTGTGTAATTTTTTGATTGTGTAAATTATCAAGCAGATTAAAATTGGTCTCATCAATAAAAGAAATTTCTTCTATTAAAGATTCTTTAAAATCTGACACTTCTTTAAGTTCAACATTTGAATTTGAACTTAGAGTAATTTGAGAAGATGTCGGTTTCAATTTACCTTGAAACATATATTCGAGGTACACTTTAACAAACTTTAAGTAGGCAATCACTTCTTCATCGGTATTTTCATCAAATTTTCCACCCACGACAAATATAGTTGATCCAAAAAAATCTTCTTCAACAACTTCGTCTTCCCCGTAGCCTTCTTTTAAATCATTGTACCGATCAATGGCATTGCCAATTCTTCTGTAGAAAGCTTGAATTTCTTCTAGACTAGCATTATCGGAAAAGGCTTGATCTTCTTCTGTGAGTTTATTTTTGGGAAGTTTTCCTACATGCTTCTTGCATCCTTTAATAATAACCATCGACGCTTGATTGTCTAGATCGTTTATTTTATTTAAAGAGTCCTCTAGTTGTGCAATATAAGTCGGTGTTTTATTAGCAGGACTTACTGTCGATTTCTTTAAATTTTTTTTTCTGAAATTTAATAATTCCTCAAAAAAAGACAATCCTGGCGTAGGTGCTGTCATATTTAAATTAGGAGGAGGAGGGAGGTCTAGCTGTGAAAATTCCTTATTAACTGCATCCTCTTTTTGAGCTTCATCCTCAGAGGTTTCATTCGTTTTAGATAAAAGTGCTTGCTCAACTGTCTCACCTGAGGGGTTTTCACAGAAAAAACCACTCATATCTAAATCTTGAATTAGGTCATCTTCTTGGCCGGGAGTAGTAACTCCTGATGAGCTTTTTGATTTTAATTTTTTTTCCAAATCTTTATTCAACGCCTTAAGTTCTCCTATTTCCTCCTTAAGTATTCGAATTTGATTCAGGTAAGAATGTTTTGCTTCACCAGCTTCATTAATTTCTGATTCAAAAATACGTAGCTGTGAATCATGCTGAAGAATAGATTCCTTTAATCCTAATAATTCACATTCTTTGGAAATTAAATTTCGACGGGCAGATTCATATAATTTAAGTAATTTACCGGCTTCCGTTTCGCCATTGCTAGTTAAATCTTCAACATGATGATCCCTTTGATCCTGAAGCTCTCTTCTTAAATTCTCAATTTCACAGTCTTTGTGTTGGTTATCTTGCTCTAATCTTTTATTGGCAGCTTGAAGGCTTGTCTTTTGAAGTTCTAAAGTAGCCACTTCAGCTGCATTTTTATACTTTTTTAGTCCGTGCGCCCGAACTTGCGCCCATTGATTGGCTTTTTCAGGATCAAAAAAAACAAGACATGGCAGTAGAGCCGCATTAAAAACACATTCAACTGCATACATAATATTGATCAATCCTGAAGAAATATCTAATGGTCTTTCAATTTTCCAGGCAGGATTGAATGCAGCTGCAATGAAATTGTTTGGTGAAACGCACAAAGCGCCAATCACACAGGTTAAACCCCCTTTACCGGCATTGATACATGCATCCGCAAGTGAAGTGAAGGGAAGGATGGCAATACCAGCTACTCTCGAAGCAACGGTTCCGGTAATACTATAATCGGAATGGTAAAAATCCGCCAATTTTTGGGTGCAGTGGGCTGTTAAGCTAACATTTTCTGGATAGGTTAAGGCATTTCGAGGCATAAATAAACCTTCTTTCAAATTGTTTTGTTTTTTTCATGTAAATTTAAAATAAGAAAAGTATCAGTTTAAGTTGTTTCTTGGCCATTTAAATTTTCTAGTTCTTCAATCTTTATTTTTAGCTCTGCATTTTGCGATTTATATCTGCTCAGGTATTTGTTAACCAATTGATGTTGAATTTCCAGCCTCTCTAATCTCTGCCTTTCATCTGCTAATGCCACTTTTACATCAGACAGCTCGCTCTCTTTACTAGAAAGTTCTGTTTGCAAGTCTGCTACAACAGAGCGATTTGCTTCTTGATCTGTTAAATTCTGTAATTTTCTTTGTTCCAGCTCGATTTCCACCCGTGAACTATTTTCCTGCTCTTTCAGCGCTTTCTTGGCAGACTCTAATTCTACAGCGATCAACTCATGACTGTCGTCCTGCTCGCGAATTTTCTGATCTTTTTGCTCTATTACACGATTGAGCTCGAGCAATACACCTATATGCGCCTGTTTATCTTGCTCGTATGCCACTATTTTTCTTTCTTTTTCCCTAATCTGGTCGTTTAGCCTCTGGATTTCCGACTCGAGTGGTCCGGGCTCCCCTTCCCCTCTTTCGTTTCTTAGATTTAACTCAAACCGCTCAACCTGATCTCTTTCTCGGATAATTTTCCATTCAGGCAACGTGAATGGCCAATTGCGGGCATTTACAAAGGCATGAGCCTTATCAGGATTGATGGCGCAAAGGATAGGGAGAAGGGCCGCATGAAAAAGGCTTTCAACAGTGCGGATGAGATGAATAAAAGCGGAAGAAAATTCCAAATCGACTCTTACACGGTCATTTTTTGATCGAAAAGATGAAGCGTAAAAATTATAAACACTAAAGGGTAAACCAATGGCGCTTTTCCCCAAAAAAATAGTTCCATGCAGGAACCCTTCAGCTAAGGAAACAAAGGGTAGCGCAGCCACTCCACCAATACGGGATAATAACGTTCCCGATATGGCATAAGAGGAATTATTAAAAGCACTAAAAGATCTCAAAAAAGGCTCAGTTAAAGTAAATCTTTCAAAATCAGTTAAAATATAAGTTTGCATATTCCCCATAATTATTAAAAAAAACGAAATTTTATCATTTAATTTTTATCTGTCAAACGAAAAGCAATGCAATTAAAAAAAATATCGTTTATTTTTTAGCTTTTACTAAACTGATTTTTGGGTTTTCTGCCTGAAAGTTAGGTGGACTTGCGAGATGGCTGGAAAAAATTTGAGGCAGAAAACCCAAAAATCAGGTTACTCAGGTTACTAAGGAGAGTATGTCAGACATTCTTATTAATAGCGCCAATCCGATCGGTAAGAAAATGGCAGGGCCTGCCATTCGAAGTTTTGAATTTGCTAAAGCTTTAAGCCAATCTTCCTCCGTCACACTGATTAGCCCGAACGCCCCTGAAATCGAAGAGCCAGGCATTCAAGCGGCAAGCCTCTCCCGCATGCATCAATTTTTCCCCTCAGCTAAAGCGCTGATTACGCAAAATCTTACATTATCGATGGCGTGGAGGGCAAAAAAGCATGGCTTAAAGATTATCATCGACGCCTACGACCCCCTTCCCTTGGAAGTTTTTGAATTATTTAAACACCATCCGCATGACATTCGGCACCGTCACTACTATTCATCCCTCAACCAGCTTATTTTTAATTATCAAATGGCGGATGGGATTATTTGCGCCAGTGAAAAACAGCGCGATTTATGGATCGGATTTTTACTAAGTTTAAAGCTCCTATCCTTTGATAAATACGATGTAGATTCAAGCTTACGAAATTTCATTGATGTGGTTCCCTTTGGCCTCTCTAAAACGCCACCTGTTAAAACAGGCCCGGGCCTTAGAGAATTTTATCAATTTAAAAAAGAAGACTTTCTCCTTGTCTGGGGAGGAGGAATCTGGAATTGGTTCGACCCCCTGACGCTCATTCGGGCAGTCGCTTTCCTTAAAGATAAAAAACCTGAAATTAAACTGATTTTTTTGGGGATCAAAAGCCCTGATCCCACTGTTCCTGAAATGGCGATGGGCGGAAAAGCTATCGAACTTGCCCGGGAGTTGAATGTTTTAAACCGCTGTGTTTTTTTCAAAGAGGGATGGATCCCCTACGATGAGCGGCATAATTATTTGCTCGATGGTTCGATCGGCGTTTCCACCCATTTTGAACACCTGGAAACCCGTTTTTCCTTTCGCACACGAATGCTTGATTACATTTGGGCCGGACTCCCCATCCTGGCAACAGCGGGTGATTCTTTTGCCGATCTGATTGAAAGGCATGATTTAGGTATTGTCGTCCAACCGCGAAATGAGCAGCAAATTGCAGAGGGCCTGCTTCATCTAACAAATCATCCTGAACGATTGAAACAGATGCAGAAAAACCTCCATGCCATGGCAAGGCAATTCTATTGGGAAGAAGTGGTCCAGCCGCTTAAAAAAATGATCGAGATGCCGCGTCAGGCCGAAAACCGGCTGAAAGCATGTGGAAAAATAGCCCGTTTTTTCTGTCGGCAAGTTAAAGAGAAAGGGGTCCTGAACTCCTTGCAAATTGCCGTAAAAAAATTAGGTTTTTAACTCCTCATGATGTCTGACGAAATGCTGATGCAGCCAGCTAGACATTTCGACATCCTCGATATTTTCATATTCGCGTGAAACGCTTTCATGATGGACTCCTTGCGCAAAAGGGGTGTAGAGGATATGCAGGCCCATTGCCTCCACTTTGACAGCTAAGCTTGTATCGCTATAAGCGACCGGATACCACACTTCATCAAATCCGCCAATCGATGTGAAAATTTCCCTTTTCATCAGTGCGCAAGCAGCTGTGACTGCGTCGGCGAGCCGGATGATTTGCGCGGCTCGCTGCTTTGGACTAGCTGTCATTTTTTCGGAGTGGTTCCACAGCATTTGATGGGCAGGCGCATCGCTTTTTAGATCGATTCCTCCATGTTGCAAAAGACCATTTGGATAGACAAGCCGGCAGCCTACCATACCGATTGAGGGCTGCTCAATCCAGCGGCACATTTCTAAAAGAGCCCTCTCTTCAAGCTCAACATCATTATTTAAAAATAAAAGATAAGGGCACACTCCTGCCACGGCTGTATTCCTCACCCCTAAATTATTTAAGCGGGAGAAATTAAATGGCTCCTCAACCCGCATGACCTCGCCGCCCAATGCCTTGATCGCCTCGCCAATCGTGAGATCCCGGCTGCCATTATCCACGGCCGTGATGCAAATATTCACTTCCCTTTGCCTCAATAGACTATTGACTGTGCAAAGCGTCAATTCCTTTTGTTCTTTAAAAGGGATGATGACCTGAACGGATGGCATTTCAAGAAGGGAAGGAATTGCACGGACGCTTCCCGTAATAGGACCTTCTCTAAATATCCAGTTGAGATTTTTTCTTTTAGAGTACATTTCAAGTGCTGGGATAGTCGATAAGTTTTCGGTAGCATTTCCCCTTCTGCGTGCATAAAGATTGAAAGGAAGATGGCGAAAAATAGCCCCTACCTGATCTAACCGCAAGCCAAATTCCCAAACACTTGCATCCGAATAGTTGCGCACTCCCCCTGCCGACTCCCATAATTTCTTGGGGAATAAGACGCTTTTGCCAAGCACAGGCTCAAAAACATAAGGAAAGATGATTTTTTTGGGTTTGCTCAAAAAACCGCCCGGAATGGGATACCCTTTTTTGTTAATTTGATATTCATCGGTATAGATGCATGTATTCTCTTTGTCTTTAAGCAAGCGTAAATATTGTTCGCAACGAAACAAATAGTCCGGGCGGATCCAATCACAAGGATCTAAAACAAGCAGGAAATGACCGCTTGCTTCGTTGGCAGCCTGGTTGATCACATCCGCCTGGTAAAACTTACATTTTAACTTGCCCGTAAAGCCTTTCCCGATTTCATGCAAAAATTCTTCCAAGTTGTCAGACCGCGCCTCGTCCGGGATTGCCACCATCACTTCTAGGCTGGGCGCCGTTTGATGCAGGGCTGAAAGAACGCAGGCACGCAAATGCTCAGGGTCAAAAGGCCCTGTTAACGGAATGATAATGGTGTAGGAATAGATCGATTGGGGAGGGAGTAATGCGTGCAAACCGGCCGTTAAACGACCTAATTTTTCAATGCGCGGATCATGCTGGCAGCCTAAGTTTCTATATTCTTTGTCCAATGATGCGCCCAGTGCATTAAGATGGCGAAAAATATGCCTTGCTAATTGAATGCAATGGCTTTTAATCTGCCCGCTCCTTACCCCCTGTTTAAGATAGGCAAAAATGGGCGCAACCGATCGACGGATCAAATGAAAAGCTTTTTTTGAGTGCTTTATTATTTTCATCAGGTTCTCTTTTTAAAGAAGATATAATGCGAATGGTAATACATTTGAAATTTTTGCAATGAGAGCCTAAGAAGCGCTGCAGGCAGAAAATGGGGCATGCTGACGAAGTCAAAATCCAAATTTAATTCCGCCCGCAATATACCCTATCAAAGATTATTCGTTCAAATGCTGATGCTTGGGAATGCCGCGCGCTTTGTTAAAAAGCATTTTTTCAATGGCATAATCGAGCGAAAAACGGCCGGGTCCGAAGGCCAAAACCAGCAAGGCAGCCAGCAGAAAAGTAAAGGGCGCTTGTGCGACAAATTGGCTGGGATCGTACCAGATGGCTTTGACGGCATCAAAATGCACGGTTGCGTAAGCTGTAAGCATGGTAATGATCAAAGGAATCGCCATCAATCTGGAAGCGAGGCCTAAAAGGAGGCAAATGCCGCCTAAAAACTCTGTCCAGGCTGCCAGGTGGGCAAAAAAATATTCATAGGGAAACCCCTGTTCGCTCAACAAGCTCGCAAAGGTATCAATGCCTTGTAATTTCTTCCAGCCAGCCAACAGGAAAAGTATCCCCCAGTTCAAGCGGCATAATAAAAGGATGGGTGATTTAAGTAGTCCTCCATAATAAATTAACGCTTGATAGACCCGGGTTAGTGCTAACATTTCATTCTCCAATCATTGCTTTTTTATAAAATGGGGACGGGGTTGTTTGATGACAAAGGAGGCCACATCAAGCGCTTCCTCCTCTGATAAGCTCGCATCCTGGAAAGGCATATTCCAATAAATAAAGGAAGATAGCATGCCCAAACGGTTCATCCCGGCCCCGTCGTTAAACGATTGCTGCCCCCACAACGGTGGAATGCTTTTCCCTTCAATTTCGGTCAAAACAGCCCCCCCCTCGCCATTTTCCTTATGGCAGGAAGCGCAGTAAGACATGTATAATTTTTGCCCTTTTTCTGGGTCGGGTGTGTGTTTGCTTTTTAAATTTTTCAAACCGAGCCAAGGGGGATCTTTCATTTGACCGACCTCTTTAGAAATCCACGTGAGGTAAGCAATAATGTCTTTCATTTCTTGCGAATCGCGCGGAAGGGGGATTCCATTCATGCTGCGCATGAAGCAATTATCCATCCGGTCTTCAAGGGAAATGGACTTGTTGTCCCGTTTGGAAAACCGGGGATAAGCGGCCGTCACACCCACCAAAGAAATTCCCCCATTTTTGCCTCCAAGGGTGTCCCCGGCAAAAAGATGGCAGTTCGTGCAGGAAAGTTGGTTTTTAACATAATCCGGAGCATAATAGCCCGTATTTAAAACAAGGCGGTAGCCCCTCAAGACGCTATCGCGAATAGCGGGCGGAGCTTGTTCCGGATCCATTAATTCAACGCTATAGAGCGTGTGAGCTTTGGCAAGAACGAGCTCATGCTTGAAAGAGCACCTGTCATAGCATTCGATTTCACGTGCTTTGTACTTAATTCCGTAGAAAAGGGCGATGCCAAGAAAGGCTGTAATGAAAACGATCAGGGTATTTTTCATGCAATAATTATCCATTTCCTTATTGCATAATTAAAACTTTTTTATAGAAAATGGCAAGTTTTTTAAAAACAAGGGATTTATGACAAAAAATACAGCCATCTTGACAGCCAGTGTCCTATCCTCTTTAGCTGTTTTTCTCCTCACTTTTTTTCTCGTTTACGATGATACTCAGGCGACAATTGGAAGTGTAACAGCCGCAATTTTAACTGCACTTTTATTTTGGATTTCTTTTATGATGCTGAGCTGGCTTATTCGTGTCTTTACTAAGTAACTAAACTTAAATTTACAAGGACCTCACGCGTGAAACTCTACTGCCGTACTTTATTGCTATTTTCCTTAGCAGGAACTTTTTGCTTACCCTTTGCCCTAACAGCTGATGAAAAAGGGCACTCACTTTCCTTTGAAAAAGAAGAATTGGCAAAGACGCTTAGCCTAGAGGCTGCTCCAGCTCCTGCCCTTTTTAAAATATGGAAAGAAGCCCTGACTATCACAG
>JAJTHR010000338.1 GCA_021298935.1 Parachlamydia sp.
AAAAAAGCTTAAAGAGAAAAAGCATTTCTCTTTAAGCTTTAAATGCTAGGCATTTCCTAGGCTATGAGCTCTAAATGTTGAATCCACAATTTTATTTATAAAATCAATAACACTGTCAAATGCCTGCTTAATTGAGTCAGCTGCTTTAGAGGCACTTTCAGAAGTTTTATGAATAGCATCTAGATATCCTTGAAATAAGGCTTTTAATGCATCAATCGCACCCTTGACTTCAATCAGGGTCGCTCCTATTAAACTGCCGCAAGCTCTCATTACATTTTCTAGAAGAGTTTTTTGCAAATCAGAAACATGTGTCAGACGATTTATTTCAATATTAAATTTTTCGTTAAATTTGGCTGACGTTTCGGTGCTACTAAGATCTACTGTATGCTTTTCGATTATTTTGTCATTTAATTGAATCTTGGAATTATTAACATCAATTTTAGCTTGTAGGTCTGAAATCTGTCCAGGTTGAGAAGGCGAATTAGGGTTTATTGATACAGTATTTCCATTTTTTATGTTATTAATTTGCATATTTAAAGAGTCATTTTCATTCTTTAATTGTGTATTTTCTGCAGTTTTTCCTTTTATTGCTGTTTCAAGTTCTTTTACCTCTTTAGTTTGCTCGGCTGTCGCTCTATCCACTGCAGTCGATTTATTATCAATGTTTTGTTTCAAGAAAACACCTGAAAGGGCGGCTTGGCCAAAGCTCATAATAGCTTCTGAGAATTTTTGGGCCGCTTCGGCTACGGCGCTCATATAGGTGAGCTCAGACATTGTTGTTGATAGTGCAAGGATAACTTCCCTTAGTTTTATCTCGAGCTGACTTTCTAATAGGCGGGTTTTAGATTGCAAGTTGCTTTGTTCTGACAATATAGGCCCTAATTGTGCCAGATAAGAAGGATTAAAAAAATTGTTGCCCAACATCTTGCCTATCGCAGCATCACCTGCGCTTCTTGGCAAAATGGGAGTGGCGGAATTTGAAAATTCTCCCGATATGCGCGCGTTCTGCTCCCCTACGTCATCTGCTACCTGAATCGTATCCTTGGAAGAAGAAACCTGAGCCTGTCCTGAGATTTGAACTGAGGTGTCTATTGAAGGAGGGATCGGAATAGGACTAATATTTGAATTAATTTCCATAGAGTCTCCTTAATGTAAACTATCGTTTACTAATTATATTATACTACATAAAAATAATTTTTACTAGGCAGATTGTGTCATTGTTGAGCTGGATTTTGGTTGTTGAAAAAATGCATTATTTAAGCCTTCATAGAGGCTATTAGTCACACCTATTAACTTCTTTATGTCTTGGCTTAAAGGCTCAGTTTCAAAGTTCTCTCGAATTGCTTGTTTGAGTGCTGATGGGTCATGCAGAGATTGTTTAATTAGCTCTAATTGGCTTTGATGATCGGGAAAGAGGGGCTCGATTGTAGGAAGGGTTCTTTGCAGGACTTTTGTATAAAGTTCATAGGTTTCTAGCGTTTCTTCCTCTTCGTAGGAGAGGAGTAGGATGAGGAGGAGGTAGGTGAGGTGGAGGTGGCTTAGGGTTGTAGCTTTTTTTTCTGATAGGTTGAGCTGGGCGGCGAGGAGTTTGTAGGGGATTTCCAAGACTGATGATCCGAGAAGATAGGTGAGGCCGAGCTCGCGCAAGAGCTGGCCAGCTTGTTTGATATCTTTTGGTTCCTCTAGAGAAAAAATGTACTTCCAGTTTCCGAGGGTTTGGGTGGAGATGTAAACGACTGCTATTGTCATGACTTCATTAAATTGTGTGAGGAGAGGATGCCATTTGGGCTCGATGGGGAGGATTTCTTTGAGGTTGTGGAGGAGCTGCGAGAGGGCTGGGCCAATAAATGAAGTGGCGGAATCGCGGTCGCCCTGAAGAGCGGTATCCATTGTCATTGTGAAGCGGGAAAGCGGGCCTGCCACCGACCACTCCGTTTGAAGCTGAAAAAAACGGACAAGGTTTTGCAGAATAAGGAGCTTGTTGCTGATGTAAGGATGCGTCTTAAGAAGATTTTCCGTGTTGAATAATTGCTTGCCCAAGCGCTCGAGTTTATCGTGGTACTGTGCTTCGGTGATCATTTTGCCTACCCCGTCTTAAAAAGGGTCATCGCCTCCTTGAGTTGATTGGATACGCCTAAGAACAGGTCATAAGCGGGGTCATTGGGTCCAATCGATGCAAGGTGATCGTCAAGGAAGTTTGTAACTGAATTAGCATACGCAAGCAGCTCTTTTTTAACATGGTCTGGGAAGGCAAGGTACTGTTGGGCTCTAATGACGAGATTTGGGTCTTCATTAGAAATTGAAATTTTTGCGGCGAGGGCAAGTAGATTTGATTCAAAGTGGAGCGACTCGTCAAGCGCCACTAGATCGGGATCACGGTCTTCCAGAGGCTTTGATTTATCAAGGTTGAGTCTTTGCTGCAGCTCGAGCGGAAGACTGTTGAGCCGTTCCTGATAGTGGGTGAGAGTCAGGTCTTCTGTTTGGCTGTCTTCAACATAACGCGTGCGAAACAGGGGAAGCAGGGAAGGCCTGCTCGCCCCTGATTGTTCATTATTAATGCCAAATTGCACTTCTAAAGGAACTTCTAGGCTGTCTTTGGTCAGGATAACACCCGGGTTGATGGGATTTCCCTGTTTTACGCTTGTGTTGGTCATCTGCCCGGATTTTTCAGGTGTGTTGGGATCGGAATAATCCGGAGAATATTGACTGCCTGTAAATCCATAGCCTGTCGGAGGAGCATTCATTCGTCTTCCTCCTTAAATCTTTTTTTCTCTTCTTCATTTCCCCAACGATCGACCATGTACTTTTTCACTTCCCTCTTGAACCCTTTGTACTCCATTAATATTCTTTCTTTCATTTCTTCGTATTCAGGGTTTTTATCAACAGCCTCAATCGCTTGGGTTATCGCAGCCAAGGCCGACATCAGATTTCCCATTTTTTTGAAACAACGATACAAGTGCATACTTGGAATAGGATTCAATGGCTCAATCAAGCTGCAAAGGATATAATTACCCGCCGCTTCTGGATATTTTTCGAGATGCTGATAGCAGGCGGCAATAGCGAATTTATAGTTGTAGTGAAACGGTTCCATTTCACTTAGGAAAATAAATTGACTTAAGGCCGTTTGGTACTTTCCTGATTTAAATAGTGATTCAGCATAGTTATAGAGGGCTTCTTGAACCTCAGGTGTCAGACCTATCGCTTTTATGGGAGTCTCGCCGGCATTTATTTTTCCAATTAATTCTTTCGCTACTTGCTTCATCTTTGGCGCATCACCAATTTTGTCAAATGCAGCTTTGAGATCCTCTTCCGAAAACGTAGATGCCATTTTATTCCTCCTTATCCTAAAATCGCCGAGTTTAGTTTGCTGTAACTTTTATCTGCTTGAGCGTACATGCTAGTGAAAAATTGCTGTAATTGCAGGACAAAATCATCCCGAGTTGACATTCCTGTTTGCAGGTTTCTGAGCAGACCTTCCAATGCCTTGATCAATCCCTCAAGCAGTTCAATGGCAGATTTTAAGTCGCCCTGATCTTTGATTAATTCACTCACTCGCAATGACATCGTTCCCTGAACGGCGCCTCCCACAATAGAGGGAACCAGCGGAACAATGTTTGTCACCATGATAAGATCGGGCAACATTGCTTGCATTTTTTCGTCGCCTGTCATATTTTTAAATTCATCTATTGATTTCATCATGCTTTCAGGCATCTTTGCTATTTCCTCAGCAAAATCAGCCATTTTCTCAGGAAATTTGGAAATGGATTCAATGACATCGATGCATGCTTGTTTGGCGGCTTTCGCCAAATTTGGCAAGCCCATGACATAATCCCTAAGATCTACACAAGATTGCTTAATGGCCTCTGCTTGCTCCCCCATCTC
>JAJTHR010000288.1 GCA_021298935.1 Parachlamydia sp.
AAGTGGCTTCCACCTTCAACGAAGACTTGCTGAGCCGCCTTCTGATCAACCGGTGCCAGGATCCGCATGAAAAAATTTTCCTGCTTAACCAAAAAATAGAAGACATTCGCGGCACGCTATTCAGGCAAACAATGTTTGCTGAATTTGAACTATTCATTCATGAACAGGCTGAAAAAGGAATTCCTTTGACGCCGCACTTTTTAAAGGAAGCCTACGTGGCTTTAAATCAAAAATATTTTGGTCCTTCTGTGATCATCGATAAGGAAATTGAAATTGAATGGGCGCGCATTCCCCATTTTTACTATAATTTCTATGTTTTTCAGTATTCAACAGGAATAAGTGCAGCTCTAGCGCTTGCCGATCGCGTCGTCAACGGCGGAGAAAAGGAAAGGGATGATTACTTGAATTTCTTAAAAGGTGGTTCCAGCCTCTATCCCATTGAAATGTTAAAAATGGCTGGGGTCGACATGGAATCCCCAGAGCCGGTTAAAGCCTCAATCAATAAATTTGAGAGTCTATTGGATGAACTTGAAGAGGCTTTGCTAGCCGTTCGAAAAAATTAGCAATCAGAACTTAAAAGTGCTAATTTATTGCGAAAAAATATGAATAATTGCTATTGTAAAAGGCACAAACAAACCTAAAGGAGATCACTATGTCGCAAACACAAACAGCTCCATCTTCTCAAAAAACACAATTAAAACCCTTGGGCAATCGCGTTTTAGTCCGCCGTCTTGCTGCTGAGGAAAAATTGAAAGGGGGAATCATTCTGCCCGACACAGCAAAAAAGAAACAGGAACAAGCGGAAGTGGTTGCCATCGGGACTGGTATAAAAGATAAAAACGGGACGTTGATCCCCATCCCGGTACAAATGGGCGACGTCATATTGATGGAAAAATATTCCGGTCAGGAAGTCACATTGAATGACGAAGAGTTTGTCATATTAAGAGCAGACGACATTATCGCTATCATCGAAAAGTAAAATGCAAGGAGTATTAAAATGGCTGCTAAGACAATAAAATTTAAAGAAGAAGCCCGTCAGAAGATCCTGAAGGGTGTCAAAACGTTGGCTGATGCCGTTAAGGTGACTTTGGGACCAAAAGGGAGAAACGTTGTCATCGACAAAGCGTATGGAACACCGCATATTACAAAAGACGGTGTGACGGTTGCCAAGGAAATTGAACTCGAAGATAAGTTCGAGAACATGGGCGCCCAAATGGTGAAAGAAGTGGCAAGCAGAACAGCCGACAAAGCTGGCGACGGTACAACCACAGCAACAGTTTTAGCTGAAGCGATTTATTCGGAAGGCTTACGCAACGTGGCTGCCGGTGCAAACCCCCTGGACCTCAAAAGGGGAATGGAAAAAGCGCTTAAAGTAGTGGTTCAGGAACTTGAAAAACGCAGCAAGAAGGTGGAAGACCGCAACGAAATCGCTCAAGTGGCCACCATTTCAGCTAACAATGACAAGGAAATTGGCGAGATCATTGCTCAGGCCATGGAAAAAGTCGGCCGTGACGGAACAATCACCGTGGAAGAAGGAAAAGGATTCGAGACCGAACTCGAAGTCGTCAAAGGGATGAAATTTGACCGTGGTTATCTATCCTCTTATTTCATGACAAACGCCGAATCCCAAGAATGCGTTCTTGAAGATGCCTATGTCTTAATTTACGAGAAAAAAATCACTTCCATCAAAGAAATCATCCCCTTACTTCAGGCAGTTGTGGAGACAAGCCGCCCCTTGCTGATTATTGCAGAGGATGTGGAAGGCGAAGCCCTTGCGACGCTTGTCGTCAATCGTCTAAGAGCTGGCCTAAAAGTTTGCGCAGTTAAGGCTCCCGGCTTTGGCGACAGACGCAAAGCGATGCTGCAAGACATTGCTATTTTAACGGATGGCGAACTGATCAGTGAAGAAATCGGGCTTAAACTCGAAACCACTACCCTTGAGCAGTTAGGCCGCGTGAAAAAGGCTGTCTTGACAAAAGATGAGACAACATTAGTCGAGGGAGCGGGCACCAAGTCTGCTATTGCTGATCGCGCCTCTCAAATCAAGCGTCAAATCGAGGAAAGCACATCTGATTATGACAAAGAGAAGCTGCAAGAGCGCCTGGCTAAGCTGGTAGGCGGAGTCGCTGTCATTAATGTGGGAGCCGCTACAGAAATAGAAATGAAAGAGAAAAAAGACCGCGTGGATGATGCCCAGCGTGCGACTGCTGCAGCGGTTGAAGAAGGGATCCTGCCAGGCGGAGGAACGGCGTTCATCCGCTGCATTCCTGCTGTAAACGCCTTGGCTGACACCCTGGAAGGCGATGAAAGAACAGGTGCCCGCATCCTCGGCCGCTCCCTTGGCGCTCCCCTCAAACAAATTGCTGAAAATGCAGGACAGGAAGGGGCCATTGTCTATCAACAGGTAGAGAAAATGAAGGACAAGGAAGGGTACAATGCCTTGGCTGGTGAATACGTCGATATGATAGCTGCCGGGATTGTGGATCCAACGAAAGTTGTCCGCTGCGCACTTGAAAATGCCGTATCGGTCGCTTCCATGCTTTTGACAACAGAAGCCATCGTTGCAGACATTCCAGAAAAAGAGCCTGCTTCTGCGGCACCCGTAGGAATGGACTACTAATTCAAACAGCCAGCTGTCTTAAGCGGCAGCTGGCGTTTTCTATTCATCTTTCAGGTCTTTTACAACCAATCTTTGTTTTAAACCCATTTTTTTAAAAATATCGAGACTAAAATCAATGGAAACAAGAATGGGGATCGCTACGTAAGCCACTACAATCAAAACTTCCCAAAATTGTCTTTTAAAGTATAGGCCCACATCGTTTGCTTTTTTGTGTAAGAAATTGCCAGCTTGGTTATTGCAAACATTAGCCTTCCTTGAACGATAAAAAACGGTTTCCAAGACAAAGGGAGTGAAAGATTGGTAATTTGTCGTATTGTCAGTTAATTTCATATAATTTCGTTCCTTCAAGCAAAGATTTTGCCATAACAACTAATTTTAGAGAAACTTACTATAATAGTCACTATTTTTATTCTTTCTAAATTATCAATCTATAAATGGAAAGACTTATTTCACTTGCCATCAACTCAAGAAAATCCTATACTTCAAGGTGCCATAAAAAATGTAAAACATAAGTGACACGAATAAGAAAAAGTTTACGATTCGTGATATACGCTTGATTTTTTTATTCAATTGTGGAATTTTATGCGAATAAGAAAAAGCAAGTAAAATTATTGTGCACGGCTTTTAGGATAGACCAAAGAGTCCCCATTAAATAAAGCTTAGGAAATATTCTGCTGGTATTCAAAAAGAGTTCCTTGACAGATGCACGACAAAGATTTAAGAAAACAACACAATATAAATATCCGATTTGGAGGTTTTATGGAAATCAGAGCAATATTAGCCAATGCCGCAAACTATTATGTGCCAGCCGCATTAGCAAGAACACCTATGCAGCAAAGAATCGCAGCTATTGCTATTCCTATCTTTGCAATTCTCACACTCGCGTTAATCGCAAAGTGGGCTTACGGCCAATTTGTTGCCAGACAGCAGCCAGCTGAAGAAGTTCCTGCTGCCGACGAAGTTCCTGCTGACGACAGAGTTCCTGCTGACGACGAAGTTCCTGCTGCCGACGAAGTTCCTGCTGACGACAGAGTTCCTGCTGCCGACGAAGTTCCTGCTGCCGACGAAGTTCCTGCTGCCGACGAAGTTCCTGCT
>JAJTHR010000268.1 GCA_021298935.1 Parachlamydia sp.
AGCGTAAGATTTTTCGCGGCGATTTTTTTCGGGTTTATTCGAAATTTTGCTGGTCAAAATTAATAAATCCCCACTTGACCAAGAGCTCCTTATAGGTGCCATTTCTCCTCATTTCCTGAAGCCCTTGATTGAAAGAAGCAATGAGTTTTCCCCCTTTTTCATTTTTAAGGGCCACGAGACGTATCCCTTGGTGATTTAACGGGGGAGTGGCAATTTTTAATTTTCCCTCATAAAATGTAGTCGTGTAAATGTAAGCCGGAATCGCCGGAAAAATCGCCCCATCAATGCGATGATCATCCAGATCAGCAAGTGCCCGCAAAATATTATCATACAATCGCACATGAATCGTTTCATCTTTTTCCAAATCAAGGAGCGCAGGCGAATTGGATTGCACGGCTACCAGCTTAATCCCCTCTTCGTTCCAGCCTTTAATTCGCGCTCTTGAAGAAATAATAAGCACAGGGCCGATCGGAAAAAAGGGTTCGGAAAAAGAATAATAAGCTTGATTGAGGGGAGTGGGGTCTAACGTGCTTAAAATCCCGTCCAGCTCCTGACGGTTCAGCCTGTCCAGCAATAAATTATTTGGGGTCGGCCTAAGAATAATCCGTATGTTTTCCTGATTGGATATTGCTGCAAGTAGTTCAGCATTAAAGGCTGCCAGCCCCCTTTGTTTATTCATTGCATCGATGGCAGGCCAGTTTTCATCCTGCCCGATCCTGAACGCTTCCCGTCTGCCATTATAGCCCGAGCAACTCCGCATGGCGAAAATGATGAGGAGCAGGAAACCTGCTGCGACAATCCATTTTAATGGTTTGGATAAGGCCAAGTAGCGGTTTTTTATGACCGAAATAAGCGGCAAAATTTTAAGGGGCAGGGCTTTTTCAAAAGGGAGTGGGCTGTCCACTTTTTCTCCAGTTATAAATTGTATAAACCGCTTTCAGGGATGTTTGTGAGTGTTGAATTAGGGTTTTTTTTATTAAACTTGGTTTTAAATATTTTCGTATGCTAGGGTGAAAATTTCTAGGATTAATAATACCTGAGAGGTCAGCCCAATGCCTACTTTAACCCGCTTCAATCCCTTTTTTTCATCACTCACAAATTACTCGAAGGGAGCGTCTACCAACGTCAATATGAAGCAGGTGGCCAGTCTTATTTTAAGCGGAGGAGAGGGGACGCGGTTATTTCCCTTAACGCGGAGTCGCAGCAAGCCAGCCATCAATTTTGGCGGCAAGTATCGTCTCATTGATGTACCCATTTCCCATTCGCTTCATGCCGATTGTTATAAAATTTTTGTTTTAACGCAATTTTTCTCTTCTTCCCTCATCAAGCACGTGTTTGAAACCTATTTACAGGGCGGAAAAGGAGGGATGATCGAAATCCTGACCGCAGAGCAAAAGCCCGGACTAAAAAACTGGTATCAGGGAACTGCAGATGCGGTGCGTCAAAATATCGATTACCTGCTTGAAAGTCCTGTCGAGTACTTCCTTATTTTATCAGGGGATCAACTTTACAACCTGAATTTTAGAGAAATGCTGCATTTTGCGCAAAAGACAAATGCTGATGTGGTGGTTGCGGCATTGCCTGTAGTTAAGCAAGATGCCTCGCGCTTAGGAATATTGAAAGTGGATGCCAGCAATGTGATCAAAGAATTTTATGAAAAACCGATGGATGAGCAGCTTTTGGAGCGCTTAAAAAGCAGTCCCCAAACTCTTGAGCGGGCCGGAATCGAACCCGGCAGTGAGCGTCCCTACTTGGGGTCGATGGGGATATACTTATTTAAGAAGCAGGCTCTGATTGATCTTTTTGAAAAGGATAAAAGGGAAGATTTTGGCAAGCATCTGATTCCGACGCAAGTGAATACAGGAAGGGCGGTTGCCTATATCTATGATGGATACTGGGAAGATATCGGAACAATTGAGACGTTCTATCATGCCAACCTCTCTTTGACAGATCCCGAGCCTAGATTTAACTTTCATCAGGAAAATAGGCCTATTTACACCTACCGAACAGACTTACCCCCGGCAAAATTTTCAAACTGCCTCCTCAATCAGACAATTTTATGCGAGGGTTCAATCATCAATGGCGATGAAATAACGCACAGCCTGTTAGGCCCCCGCACCGTGGTCGGTAAAGGCTCTATCATCCGCGATTCCTATATAATGGGTAATGATTATTATAACTCTCAGGTTAAAGAGAGCAAGCATCTCCCTTCTGAGCCCCAAATTGGGGAAAATTGCATTATCAAGAAGGCAATCATTGATAAAAATGTGCATTTAGGGAAAGGTGTTCAGTTGATTAATAAGCAAAAATTAACTGAATATAATGGCGGCAATGTGTTCATCCGCGACGGGATTATTGTTGTTCCGCGTGGCGTTATGCTTCCTGACGGTTTTATCCTATAGCAACTATTATGCCGATTTGGGCCATCGCCGATCTTCACTTGTCCTTTGGGGTGCCAAGCAAGCACATGCGTGTATTTGGGCCGCAGTGGGAAAATTACACTGATAAAATTGAAGCTGCCTGGCGTCATCTCGTCAGCCCAGATGATCTCGTGCTCATTCCGGGCGATATTTCATGGGCGATGCGTGCCGAGGATGCGAGAGTAGACCTCGATTGGATAGAAAGCCTGCCAGGCACGAAGCTTTTGCTAAAGGGCAATCACGATTATTGGTGGAGCTCATTTTCGAAACTACAAGCCCTCCTTCCCCCCTCCTGCCACGCCATTCAAAATAATAGTTTTTCATGGAAGGGCGTCAGCATTGGCGGGACACGTCTTTGGGATCTTCCTCAGATAAACTTTAATCCAATCATCGATTTCAAAGAGCATGCCTGTGTCCGCAAATTAAATGAACAGGATAATACAGAAGAGAGGGAAAGAATTTATCAGCGTGAGCTTGGCCGCCTGGAAGCAAGTTTAAAATCCATGGATCCGACCCTTCAGTATCGGATTGCCATGACCCACTATCCACCCATTGGTCCCTCCCTTGAAGAGACTGAGGCCAGCCGTTTACTTGAAAAGTACGGGATACAGACATGCGTGTTTGGCCACCTGCACAATGTCAAGCCAGAAGTCCCGGTATTTGGATCGCTTCATGGCATTGAATACGTATTGACAGCTTGCGACTACCTTGATCGCTTCACCCCCATTAAAATAAACTAAGAATAATTCAACATAGTAAATCTTGCCTTCGTGTCTTTTTGTTAAATAAAGTATAACTTTTATGCCATCTGCCGCATTTCGTTCTTTAGTAAAAGACTCTTTTTAGATATCATTTCTCCAAAAAAAAGGCAAAAGTATGAGAAGATTTATTATTTTTATTTTAATGGTCCTCTGCATGGTGGAAGTTTCAGCTCAAGAAAAGAATAAATTTACTATTGTAGACAATCAGAGTGTGATGATCATGGGAATTTCATGCAAAACATCCAATGCGGCTGCCTCCGTGGATATACCAAAATTATGGGATAAATTTTTGTCGGAAAATGTAGTAGAAAATATTCCCAATAAGGTTTCAAGCGATGTATTTGCCCTCTACTGTGATTATGAAGGGGATTGCACAAAGCCCTATTCCCTTGTCATTGGATGCCAGGTCGACCCTCTTGATACGATCCCCGACGGATTGGTGGCTAAGACGATCCCTTCTGGTTATTATGCCGTTTATAGTGCAAAGGGAGAGCATCCTCAGGCAGTCATTGAAACATGGGAATCGATCTGGCAAGATCCAGATTTAAAGCGGACTTATACAGGGGATTACGAGCTATACAGTCCGAAATTTCAAGAAGGGGAAGTGGAAGTCTTCATCGCAATTGATAATTCAATCTAAGGCAATCACAATCATGCCCATTTTGCCGCGGGATTGGGTCAAATTTTGCTTGCTTGAGGCTCTTCTTCAATCTGATAGCCAAATCCTTTTCCGTAAAATTCCTGAGATTTAGGATGATTTTAAGTAACGACTTTGTTGCAATAGCATGAAACTACACGAGCCCACGGATTTCTTACAAAGGCAAATTTAAAGTAGTTCCTATATTTAAAAGAATCAAAAGTGACATTATAATGATAAATTAACTTGATTGTTTTTTTAAAAATCTCATAAGTCGTCCGTGTGGCAACCTTTGCCACACGGAACCAAACGAACTTCTTTTCATCGCTGACTAATAAGTTATAAAGATTTGCAGTTGAATAAACTTTAAAGCTCGATAACAAAATGAAAAGGAAGCTCAGGAATGTTCTCATCTCCCTTCCTGTCTTTTAATGGCAGCTTCCACTTTTCGCTTCACTTCTGAAAGATTAAACGAAGCGGGATCCTGCATGGGAGGATATTCGATTGCTGTTTCGCCAAGCTTTGCAACGATATCCTGTACAAAAACAAACCGCCAAAATTCCCTGGCATAAAAACCGCTCATATAGTCCCCCGACCCTTCACCTAAGTTCTGGATGGGTGTACGTTCGAAGGGATCCTGCCGGATATTGTAAAGGAGCGGCATATCAAGCGGGACTTTTGGGCCCGGCCAGCCGTCTGGCTGGTCAAAAAATTGATATTTAAAATTGTCAATCCGGACTGCTCCAAGCTCAGCTCCTCCAAAGTAAAATACTTCATGCCTTTTTGACGGCCCCTTACCAAAAAGCAGATCCAATTGATTATATCCATCCAAATGGTTTTTGTAGGACCTGTCTCCTAATTTGATTCCTTGCAAAAGCTTGTCGGTGATTTTGGGATCACCAGCGGCTGCTACAAGCGTTGGGTACCAATCCATTCCAGAAAAAATGCCATTTTCTACTGTGCCAGGCTTGATTTTGCCAGGCCAGCGGATGAGGGCGGGAACACGAAATCCTCCCTCATAGATGGTGCCTTTGGAAAAGCGGAAAGGAGTCATGCCGCCGTCCGGCCAAGTGAATACTTCCGCTCCATTGTCGGTGGTGAAAATAACGATGGTATTGTCCGCTTCGCCGATCTCATCCAGATGCTTGAGAAGGGCTCCAACGATGTCATCGAGTTGAGCCATTCCCGCCTCTTCCAGTCCATAGTTTGTCTCGCTATTCATCAGCGCTTTGTATTTTTCAGAAAGATGCGTCCATATATGCATACGGGTAGGATTATGCCAAATAAAAAAGGGTTTTCCTGCCTTTTTTGACCGGTCCATAAAGTCGATGGTGTCCTGTGTCAGCACATCGTCAAACGTTTCCATGTTATATTTAACGCCATCCATTGGATGGGGAGGAAGCGGGCCGTCGTCGACAATCCGTTGTTTGCCGATTTTACCCCACCTTGGCTGTACGGTTTCATCGTCGTGGTCAGTTGCCCATGTATGTAAAACGTTCCGCGGGCCATATTTTGCACGGAAGGCCGGATCTTTAGGGTAGGAATACCAGTAAGGGTCCGACATGGCATCAAGATGATAGAGATAGCCATGAAATTCATCAAATCCATGCAAAGTAGGCAGGTATTTATTTAAGTCGCCTAGGTGATTTTTACCGAATTGACCGGTGGCATAGCCCATTGATTTAAGCGCCGTGGCAATCGTACTGGCCTGGGCAGGAATACCCACATCAGCTCCTGCCTGCCCGACAGTCGTCAAGCCTGTGCGGATAGGCAGCTCGCCTGTGATGAAGGCAGCGCGTCCAGCTGTACAGCTCGCTTCTGCGTAATAGTCGGTGAAGCGCATCCCTTGTGAAGCCAACCTATCAAGATTGGGGGTTTTTCCCGACATGATCCCCTGGTGATAGGCCCCAATATTGAACCAGCCGACATCATCACCCATGATCACAAGGATGTTGGGAGGCTTCTCGGCTGCTTCCAGCGTATTCATCAATAGGCCAATTAGCAAAAAGACAAAAAAGCGGCATCCTAGGTTCATTTTTACCTCAAAAAATTTTTTTGTCTCCTTGATAAGTGATCAAGCACAAGAAATCAATCTATTTTTGAGTTAATCTTTTTGTTTAATAATAATACCATTTCCCAAAAATAAAACCATAAAGTTGGCTTGTGATCACCTTCATCTTTAAAAGATCTCTCCTTGTTGATATTCAAGGATATCAACTTCGAAAAGATCTTTTAAATCTGAAGCGCTGACAAGCCAACTTTATGGTTTTATTTTTGGGAAATGGTATAACGTGCTTTTAGTAAATCAGATAGATCGATAATGCGTGCAAAGTATCCGCTATCAAAAACATCTTCTGAAACACCATTGACATGAATAAGTACAGGTCGACACGAAAATCCTCTAGGGAGTTGTAGGCGGCTAAGTTTTTCCTCTACCTCTTCTATAACTTCTTTACCCACTACTCCTTGTCGAAATTTGATTTCACACGCATATAAGAAGCGAAACCGAGTTTGAATCAGGTAATCGATCTGACATCCTCGCTTACGAGCCCCAGCTTTTTGAAAATAATTGTTAGCAATCAGTAAATCTTCGGGCGAAACTCCTAAAATTTTACATACAAGGGATCCATTATTTATAACCAAATTCTCAAACTGTACCCCCATAATAGACAACCATCCATGAGGCAAGCGCTGCAATTGAGTGCTTTCAATTTGTTCTTTATGTGGAAAAATATATTTAAGATAAAACCTCAAATAATTATCCTTGATGCGGTACCGACTAGATTCTAATTTCTTTCCAGTCGCAAATGACCAGGTGTAATCTCGTGCCAAAAAACCCGACTCCATTAATTCCCCAAGGCCATTGCTTAGATCCCCGCCTCGTGATCTACCAAGTTTAACAGCAAGTTCTGAAGTAGAAAGGGGGGAATCGATCAGGTTTTCAACAATTTGCTTATAAAAGTGCCCTTGTTTTTGGAACAAGTCATGAAAAATTTGATCAAATTCACGAAAAAGCAATCCTTCTGCATCAAAGCATAAGCGCTGAATATTTGCCTCTGCAGATAAATCTGGACGTAATTCTTCCAGATAACGAGGGATTCCTCCGGTAACTGATAAAATCTTAAATTTTTCATAGGCTGAGACCGTGCCGGATCGGCCTTCCCAGAACATGTTACATTCGGGCAATGTAAGTTCATCTAATAAAAGCCGAAGAGAAATGCGACCAAAAAATCCAGTACTGCTAAGAATGTTTTTACTAATCCATGCCGAATTGGATCCAGAAAGAATCATAATAAATTGCGAATTGTGTTTAAAGTAACGATCCCATGCGGTCTTTAATTTAGGTAGAAATGTGGAATCTTGCGACCCCACCCAAGTGATTTCATCTAGAACAACAAGTACACGTCCTTTTTTGCATTCCTGCGCTAAATCATAAAAGATATTACCCCAATCATCACTGCGATAGATCGGCAATCGATATTCCTGAAGTTGTCGTAAGAACTCTACTCTTTGTGCTTCTGCAGTTATACCATGTGCGGGAGGGATCCCTGATAAAATGTATGCTTTGCTGAAAGAAGAGGCATATTCTTCTGCTAAACGACTTTTACCGATTCTTCGTCGTCCCCGAATCACAACAAGGCTAGAACTCTTTTTATTAAATAGTCCTCTAAGCGATTCAAGTTCTTTTTCTCTACCGATAAATCTTGTCATAATATCCTTACTTTTCTTCCCCAGAAATAGCAAATTGCTGTTTTTGGGGAGTTTTTTATTATATGTATTTTTCCCCAAAAATAGCAAATTTCATTTTTTGGGGAATTTTCTAAAGTTGGATAATAGGTAATAATACCATTTCCCAAAAATAAAACCATAAAGTTGACTTGTCAGCGCTTCAGATTTAAAAGATCTTTTCGAAGTTGATATCTTTGAATATCAACAAGGAGAGATCTTTTAAAGATGAAGGTGATCACAAGTCAAATTTA
>JAJTHR010000232.1 GCA_021298935.1 Parachlamydia sp.
TAAAGTTGATTTGTCAGCGCTTCAGATTTAAAAGATCTTTTCGAAGTTGATATCTTTGAATATCAACAAGGAGAGATCTTTTAAAGATGAAGGTGATCACAAGTCAAATTTATGATTTTAATTTCGGGAAATGGTATTATAGTTGGGGAGCTTAAGGACCTTGTAGGATAAGTCTCCCTTTGGTCGACCTATCTTAAAATTTGTTGTTTTAAGGATAATTTTTTTTTAGAAAGAAAGAAAAAAAAATTGTAAGCTCGTTTGCTTCTGATGAAATTTCTTTTCAGATGGCCGCAAGATGCCTGAATTTCAGGCAGAGAAACTCAAAACTCAGGTTATTAATAATATGAACCCACTTACAATGAGTTCAACCCCGGGAGCTTTCACTTAAGCCTAATCTATATAATCATGGCAATTGACCCACTAGTGACCAGGATAATAATTTTAGGATAGGTCGACCAAAGGGAGACTTATCCTACAAGGCTGAGCTTAAGTAAGTAACTCATTTAATCATCTTGTTTTAATTTATATTAATATAAAAAAACTTAGATTTTATAAAAAACCAATTTAGTTACGTAGAAGGAGAAAAAAACTCTTTAATTTTATCTAAAAAACCTTTTCTTTTAGGAAGATTATTATGGCCTTCAAGAGTGCTAAACTCCTGGAGCATTTTTTTCTGCTGTTCACTTAAATGAGTGGGAGTTTCTACAAACACTTTTACAAGCAAATCCCCTTTTCCATGCCCATGCACATTGGGAAAACCTTCTCCCTTGACACGGAAAATCTTATTGTTTTGAGTGCCTTCGGGAATTGTAATGCGGCATGCATGGTTGATCAAAGAGGGAACCTCTTTTTTGCATCCAAGGGCTGCTTCTGCAAAGCTGATCGGCAAATCAAGAAGGATATCATTCCCTTCCCTTTCAAATAGGTCATGGGCTTCAACGTGGATAAAGACATAGAGATCGCCTGGAGGCCCGCCATTTTGGCCGGCATCGCCATACCCGTTCATTTTTAAACGCATTCCGCTGTCTACTCCGGCAGGAATATGCACTTTGATATGCTGTTTTTCTTTGGTGACGCCCTGGCCCTGGCATTTTTTACAAGGATCGGTGATCATTTTACCTTCACCATGGCATTTGGGGCAAGGCATTGTCATGCTGAAAAAGCCTCTTTGCTCAAATACCTGTCCACGACCATTACATTGTGTACAAGTTTTAACACCTTGCGAAGAGGCTGCCCCTCTACCCGAACAGTCCGTACATTTTACGTAATTGGAAATGACAAGTTCCTTATCAACTCCTTTCGCAGCTTCTTCAAAGGAAATTGTAATATTGACACGCTTGCTCGCTCCTTGGCGCGCTCCACGACCTTCACGGCCGCCAAATTCTGCTCCGCCTCCGCCACCGCCACCAAAAAAATCAAAAATGCTTTCCCCGCCGCCGCCGCCGCCCATGCCAAAAGCGCCCATAAAAGTGCGCAGTGCTTCGTCCATGGAAGAAAACCCTTGCCCGCCGCCGCCAGCTCCAGCCCCTTGCAAGGCCTCTTTTCCATAACGGTCATAAACTTGGCGCTTTTTTTCATCGCTCAATACTTCATAGGCTTCAGAGATTTCTTTAAATTTTTTTTCTGACTGTGCATCCCCGGGATTCTTATCGGGGTGAAATTGGATGGCTTTTTTACGATAGGCTTTTTTAATTTCTTCGGGAGTTGCAGTTTTCGTAATTTCTAAAACTTCGTAGTAATCAGCCATAAAAAATCTTTTTTTTAAATTAAAAATTTTTGCAATCAGAAAAAAATAGGATAGCATGGCAAAGAATTTTGGACAAGCATTCTCTTTTTAAAATACTAACCTAGAAGACAATAGGAATATTAGTTAAGTGCTGATCGCAAGGAATAATGAAAGTATTACGGCTGGCAATCAGCCAACCGTAGAAACATACGTTAGATTAACGCTGTTTTTTATATTTCAAAGCTGCTTTCGCCTTTGCACGCTTTTTGATGGAAGGCTTTGAATAGAAACGGTGGGCTTTTACCGATTTCATGACCCCTTCTTTATCAAGACGTTTTTTTAAGGCTCTCAAAGCTTTGTCGATTGAATCGCCGATTCTAACTTTAACAAGTGACATTTAAAAAAATCCTAAATTTTTCAATCAATTAATGGCCCTGGAAAAATATGAATTCTCAGAGCATATTCTCTATATAGATAGGATAATGATAACTTAAATAATATAATAAAAGCAAGAAAAAGACTTACGTCCTCCCTCTTTTGCTTAGTTCAGCTTCCGTGGCGCGTAAGTACAAAAGCTCCAAAGGCTTCTTTTCATTGCGGATCCGCTTCTCCTGCACAGTCAAAAACAAGGCCGCTTCGCAAGGGCCTTTTTCTTCCCATGTCCAGCCATTGCCCGGATAAAGCGCTTCAAGCTTAAGTCTGATAAGGCGCTCAGAGGGGGTGACAAGGATTTGAACACCATTCAAATAGGCGCTTAATGCATCTAAAGGAAGCACTTCCGGCTTGGATAATTCATGTGCGCATCCTTTTTCATCGCAAAATCCTTTTTGTAAATAAGCTCCCCCAATCCTTGCATCAATAATGGCGGCATAGTGCACATTTTTTTCTGAAGGAATGAATCCATCCAAGCTGGCAACGCCAAATAAAGGCAATTGCCATGCATAGGCCAAGGCTTGAGCCGCCGCTACGCCCATGCGAATGCCTGTATAGGATCCCGGACCCACTCCCACTCCTATACAATTTAAAGAAGCAGCATCGATGCCCGCCTGATTGAGCTCTTCTGCTAATAAAGGCATCAAGTACTGCGATTGCGTCGCTCCAAATGGAAGGCTGCGTGAAAAAAGAAGCTTTTGACCGCATCTGCAGGCAATAAGCCCCTTATCAGTGCTTGTCTCAATTAATAGGCAATTAAAAGTGGAATCAAACATGGCTTTAGGAGAATACAATACGGCTTGGAACAATGACTTTTTCAAGGGTGCGGACAAAAAAAGTATCCGTCATTCCCGAAATATAATCAATGATCGTTTGCACAGAAGAAGTGTCTTTTAAATAAGCCTCTGACCTTTTATGCAAGTAATGCTTCCATAAGTAGCTATTTTCCTTTTCTTGTTCGGAATTTTCTAAAAGCCATTCGAATAGCAATCTAAAGCCTTTTTTAATCTTGGATGATTCCACCTTCAGCTTAGGATGGTGATAAATATGCTTAAAATTAAATGATCGCAGCGCTTTCAAAGATTCAAAGGCATCTATTGAGAGAGTGATTGATTCACTTTCATAACTATTTTTAATAATATCCGCTGCCAGGTAGCCTAAAATTTCGCGATTTGTCTTTCCCAAATGAGTATCAGGTATTTGATCACGGTTAATGATGCCTAGATGGATGGCATCTTCAATATCGCGCCCGACATAGCTCATCGTATCGCACAATTTGACAAGGCATCCTTCCAAAGAACCTGGCATGAGGTTGACAGAGGGGTCTTTTTTCTTAAGCTCCCTTTCTCTCAAGTGATCTTTCCAGGACTTATGCAGGGAGGGTTTTAGCGTCGCTCCACCCATCCCCCCGTCATGGCAAAGAAAGCCGTCATAGACAGCAAGCCCCAAGTTAAGCGGCTCGATCGCCGTAAAAAGGCGGCAGGATTGGAGGGGATGCGTGAAAGGGCCGTTTCCATACTCAATCGAAAGCTCGGAAAGGTAGCCCTCCCCTTCATGTCCAAAGGGGGCATGTCCGACATCATGGCCTAGGGCAATGGCTTCCACTAGGTCCCCATTCAACCGCAGGATCGAGGCTATCCCCCTTGCAAAACTGCTGACTAGCTGAACGTGAAGGCTGCGATGCGTGACATGATCATTCTCAACAAGATAAACCACCTGTGTTTTATCGACGTAACGGGAATACGCCTTGGAATGAAGGATACGGTCCACATCTCTTTTATAGGGGAGCCGGTGATCATCTTCAGGGCCATTCCACCTTTGATGGTTTTTAGAAAAAGCGGCTTGATGGAATAAGGTTTGATTTTCCTTTTCTTCAGCAATTTGACGGTATCTTTCAAGGTGGGTTGATCCTGACATTCTGAGACTCCTATATATCAATAACAATCAAGCGATTAAAAATTATAGTCGCCAATTAAGAATAGCACAATTCTATATTATGAATTGTGGTATTTGGGAAATCAAGTAGCTTGAATATTTTCATTTTTATTTGAATGAGGGATAGCAGTCACGCCGTGTTGATTTATCCACTGTAAAATGACAGCTTGAACAGAGCTATTTAAACGAAGAGCAATTTCTTTAAAAATATCATTTTGAAAAATTTCTGAAGACGTTTTGTCTCCAAAAGGTCGATAGCCTACCAATACAATCCCCTTTTCATGACAATAATCTATACCGCGCGCGGGTAGGTTCTTAAATTTTTGGCGGCGAGATTTTATGTCCCAGTACATTGCGGAGATCGCAGCAAACTTGGATAAGTTTGCAAGATCGAGCAATGAGCTGGGACGCAAAAGATGCCGATGAAAAA
>JAJTHR010000031.1 GCA_021298935.1 Parachlamydia sp.
AACCAAAGAAAGTTGCACGTAAATTGACTGGAATTCATCTAGGAGAAGCTATGGGATTTTAGTGATAGAATATTCAGTTTGTCACACCCCAGGTCTTGCATATATTGGGGGGATTAAATTTTTTCCAAGGAGGCACTAGAGGATTTGAGCCCAAGCAATGGATGGTGCTTAACACAGCTCAACTTAAAAGTTTAGCGATGCAGGCAGACTCAAAGACTGCGGGCTTGGCCCGCGAAGTCAAAATTCAGGTATATCTAGCGTGCGATCGTGGGATCTATATAGCGATCGCCTGCAAAACGTCCAAAGCTTGTGAAAGGAGCTTCGCGTACATCTGTGAAAGGCAGATCAACCTCCCTTTTGATGAGGGCAAGTTCACGGCTTTTCGTATAGGGCTCAAAGCGGTCATGGTTCCAATCAATGCGATTATTTTTTCTGTCGAAAGCATAAAAATGAACACAGCCCGCTTGCAGCCATGCAAGGCCCACATAAAGTTGATCGAGATAAAGCCCGTAAAAGCTTTCGAAATTAATTTTCACATCTAGATCGTTCGCTGTAAACGGAAAATGACTTAATTCAAAACTGACAATACTGTGATTATTCAGTCTGTAGAGCAGCTCTTCGACAAGCTCGACCATTAGAAGGCGCGCATCATAAACAGTAAGCAGCCTCTGGGATGAATATTCTAGGCAAAGGCGAGTGATGTAGTCATCATAAGCTGCCCAGGAATCCTCCAGCTCTAAGTGCTTATCGATTTTCATCTTTGCTGAGAAGCTGATAATGATTTTTGAGAGTTCTTCAGAATCAATCTTCTTGACCCATGGCCCCTCTGGAACAATTTTTGTTGTACAGCCTGTCATGCAGATAAGGGCAGCAAAAACCAGAAAAGCGAATCGTAACATGGGTCCTCGAGAGAATGTAAATGCGTTTCAAGTGAACAAGCCCCTTGCATTTTTTTAAAATGAAGATAGCCAAAGAGCAAGTTACTAAAATAAAAAAATCTCTTCAAGTAAAAACGTCCGATTAATGAGCAAAAACTTTACTTTAACTTTATATTCAAATATGATTAAGTAAATTTAATAAAAAAAAGTAATATTTATGAGCATTGATTTATATTTAGACCAATTAACATTATTAAATTCCCCCTCTCCCCTTCAACAGCCAAGAAAATGGTGCTTTCATCATCATCGGCTTATTTATCAATTAAATCCCGGTTTTTTTCAGTGGCGCCCCTTTCCCCTTATTTTGAAACGGATGAATCAAGACCTTGGCTCATTTCTTCAGCAGGATGCCAGGACCCAGCAGCCTGCTAAGCTCAATCAATTGAAATCGATGCTGGATGTTAAAGTCACCCGTTATCGTGAAAAAAACACATCACTTTTAAGCCGAATTAAAAGGGCTCTAATCGAGTGGTTTTTTGGTAATGTCGATGAAATTAAAAATGACATCCTGCAAAAAATAGCAGCTCTTTCCAGCCCTACGGCAGCTCTTTCCTGCCCGGCGCCGCTCCCCTCTTCAGCTAAGCAGAAAGCGCTTCTAGCCTATATCAAAGATCCCATCCATATTAAAAAAACCCAAAAAAGCATACTTTTCAGGGATATCAGAGCGATTGAGTCGAACGATTCAAGGCTTACATCCGTTGAAGCTTATTTAAGGCATTTTTCAAAGGGTAAGCCTATCAAGCTCTCTAAATCTCTCAGTTCGCAATTTATTGTGGATTGTTTCAAGGAATTGAATAAGGAATCCTCCATCCGCCTGATCGAATGGCTGGTCAATCAACCCACTTTTCATGCCAAGCTTTGGGCTGCCTCGCTTGAAGTCCTGCTTGCTAAAGAAAAGGACTGCCTGCCTTTTGATCTCTACGCCGTTGAAAAACTATTGCGCCACTTTATTTCAAAATACCCTGCGGTTCCATTTGCACCTTTTTTTACTTTGGCTATGGAAGCCTTGACACTTTTGATCAGAAACAATCCCAATGGGCAGGCCACCGCTCAATTGGCTGCTTGGGCATTCGGTGAGCCTGCCCTGCAACCTTCTTCATTAAAAGCCTGGCTGACCATCTTTTATGAACGGGAACAGCGTTTTGCGTTAGCCCCCAATATGCATTATCCCTTGCTTGAACAGATGATGGAGGCCATTAAAACGCTTGGGGGCGAGCCCTATTTGCGGCAGCAGCCATGGGATCTGGATTTAATCAACTATGCCATCAGTAAGCTCAACCCGGTAGCCTCCACCGTTAAACACCTTCCTTCTCCAGTAAAAAAACCGGTAAAAGCGGCCTCTCAAGTAAGCCCGCAATTGATTTCGCAACCTTTTAATACCTTGAGCCTTTTTAAGAAGAATAGTCTCCTCGCTTATAAAAACTTTGAGACATGCACAGAACGGCAGCTATTTATCATATTTAGTGAAATTCTTAGCATTGCCTCGCCCGGCGTGGAAAATTACACTACTTTCGAAGGCTGCCTGCACTACCTGGATTCACAAGGCGATTTAAGCAAACCTCTTTGCATGCAATTTGTGCAGGATGGTTTTAAGTGCATGAAAAAAGAAGCAAGCGTCGATCTGGCCAAATGGTTGATCAAACAGCCCACTTATCATTATCTTTTGGCCCTGGCAAGCACACAAGCCCTCGTTGATAAGCACGGAAGAAACGAGCCCATGGACCCTTACGCAATAGAAATCCTTGTAAAGAATTACCTGGAAAGGGACTATCTACTTGATCAATCTTTTGTCGATGCAATGGAAATATTAATAGCTAACGATCCCAATCATGATCGGATTAAGGCTTTAGCTGAGCGGATGATGGCGAAAGAGGCTTTCCAAATCGATCACTTTATCCAATGGTTGTCAGTCTTTAAGCTACGTGAAGAGAGGCATGGAAGCCCAATTGTATTTCCCCTGGCTTCCCGCCTGATCGAACTATTTTATGAAAAAGGTTGGCAACCGGAAAGCCTTCCTGCATCCATTGCAACTTATTTACGTAGTAATACCATTTCCCGAAATTAAAATCATAAATTTGACTTGTGATCACCTTCATCTTTAAAAGATCTCTCCTTGTTGATATTCAAAGATATCAACTTCGAAAAGATCTTTTAAATCTGAAGCGCTGACAAATCAACTTTA
>JAJTHR010000083.1 GCA_021298935.1 Parachlamydia sp.
CAGAACGTGTTTTAATTGACAATGTTATTGGTTGTCTGAAATTAATTAAGATTTTAGGTTACAAATACAGGAATAGACGTAAGAGGTTTGGATTGCGCCTAAATTTAATTGCAGGGATTTACAATCGAGATAATGTGGGTAAATGAAATGGGTTACGCAAGATGTCTATTAATCGTTCTATCTCCCTTCAACGCCTCAATGGCAACTTTTTGTTTAAAGGCTGCCGTTCTTGGATTTCCGTTCATGTGCTTGGCCCTCCTTTGGCCTTGAAATTTTTGCACAGAATATAACTTTGAAACCTGTCTATTTTTTGGGGTCCATTATAGACAGAAGCCTAAATTTTATCATTGCCGGAGAAAATCATTAGCACTTATGCTTAGAAAAAAATCAATTAAGAAAAACTGATGATTGGCAAAGAAGGGCAAATTTATCTGCAGGGATGCAGGCAGCATAATTTAAAAAATTTCAATCTTAGCCTTCCCAAAAACCAAATCATTGTGATCACTGGGGTAAGCGGCTCAGGTAAATCATCGCTTGCTTTTGACACATTATTTGCCGAAGGTCAGCGGCGCTACATCGAATTCCTTTCTCCTGAGGCCCATCAGGTCATTAAACAAATGCCAAAACCGGATGTCGACCTGATTGAAGGTCTTTCTCCCACTCTCGCGATCGGCCAGCGCAAGAAAGCCCTTTATTCAATGGGAACGCTTGCTACTTACACCGACTTATACGACTTCTTTTCTCTTCTTTACGCACGGGTCGGTAGGCAGCATAGCCCTTTTACCGGTGCCCCGCTCACCCGGTACACACGGCAGGAAATTATAGATTCTCTATTGAAGGAATATCCCCTCGGAACCAAAATTCAATTACTAGCGCCGGTTAAAGCGAAAGAAGAGCCCCTTGTTGAGCTTTTTGCCAGGCTGCAAAAAATGGGTTTTGTCAGATTACGCCTGGATGGACAGGAATGGTCATTCGGCGAGCCTCTATTCTCTTTTGAGCCCAAACAAATTGAAGTTGTCGTCGATCGATTGGAAGTCAAGGAGGGCATCCGCGAACGGCTGGCTCCCTCTGTCGAAACAGCCATGGATTTAAGCCAGGGACAGCTTAAAATTCAGGAAGGAAGAGATGGCCCAATCCGCTATTTTACAGAAATTTATGTCTGCCCTGAAACATCCTATGCCTTTCCCCCCCTTGAGCCTGCAGATTTTAATTTTAATTCTCCGCGTGGAGCCTGCGCTGCCTGTCAAGGAAAAGGGGGGCTTTGCCCCCAATGCCATGGCGCCCGTTTAAAACCTGAAAGCCTTGCTTGCCTCATTGATGGAAAAAATATTTCTGAATTATGCAACATGAATGTTTCTGAGTGTCTGGCGTTGATGCAAGGAATTGTTTTTACAAGTTCCGAAGCATTGATTGCCAACGAACTCCTTCCCTCCATTTTTACAAGGCTACAGTTTTTAGAACAAGTGGGCTTGGGCTACTTGACTCTTGACAGATCCGGTAAAACTCTCAGCGACGGGGAAGCTCAGAGAGTTCAATTGGCAGCCCAAATAGGGGTGCGCCTTTCGGGGCTCATTTATATTCTGGATGAGCCATCGCTTGGGCTTCATCGGCAAGACATTTCTCATTTACATCGGGTGATTACAGAATTGAAACAGCTTGGCAATACAGTCGTTCTTGTCGAACATGAAAAAAGCCTCATCCTGAATGCCGACCAAGTAATCGAGCTGGGTCCTCATGCGGGTCATGCCGGAGGAGAGCTGATTTTTCAAGGCAGCCCAACTCAACTTGTTAAAGACAGTTTAAGTTTAACCGGCAGGTGGCTTTCCGGCAACCTAACCCTTCCATCTGTTAAAAAACGCAAAGCCAAACAGTGGCTGACGATCAAAAAGGCGTCCCTGCATAATGTGCAAAATTTGCAAATCAAATTGCCTCTCGGCTGTTTTACAGCCTTTTGCGGTGTATCGGGATCGGGCAAGTCCACGCTTGCCATCGAACTCATCGGAGCTGCGCTTCACAATCGATTGGCAGGAAAAGAGGAAAGTTTATGTGAAATTCAGGGCGGACAGGATATCAGGCGCATTGTATTCAATGAAAAGCTTGTACTGCGCTCTTCTCCCCGTTCGATTCCAGCAACCTATATCGGCCTGATGACCCCCTTAAGAGAGCTTTTTGCAGAAACACGCCTGGCAAAGGCGCGAGGCTATACTTCAACTCGTTTCAGCTTGAATAAAAAAGGGGGGAGATGCGAAGCTTGCGAGGGTTTAGGCGTCAACCGTGTGAAAATGGCTCTCATGCCTGATTTAATCATCCCTTGCGACGTTTGCCAAGGCAAACGGTATAATTACGAAACGTTGCAAGTTTTGTGGGAAAATCATTCCTTTGCAGATATCCTTAACCTTCCAGCTCGTGAAGCCCTTGCCCTGTTCCGCCCCATTCCTGCCCTGGCACATATTTTGGAATTGATGAATGAACTGGGCTTGGATTACCTGACGCTCGGACAAACCTTCAACACCCTATCCGGAGGAGAAATTCAACGGTTAAGGCTCATTTCAGATTTAGCGTCGAGGGTGCAGGAGACGACACTTTACATCCTGGATGAGCCTTCAGCAGGATTACATTTGCAGGACATTGAAAAATTAGTCAAAATTTTACATCGGCTTGTCGATAAAGGGCATTCTGTCTTTGTCATTGAACATCACCTGGAGCTGCTGAGGCAAGCTGATTGGTTGGTGGAGCTGGGGCCAGGCGGGGGCCCAAAGGGGGGGAAAGTCATTTTTGAAGGCCTCTCCAAAGACTTGCACAATGCAGATACACCCACAGGACATGCTTTAAAAACTTTGTAAGGCTCATTTGAAAAGAAAAATTTTATTTATTATCAATTCCATTTCTCATGGTCTGAAAGGGAAAAATGTTTCTCGCTTAATCAAAATGTTTTTGGACGGTTCTCAATTTACACATGAAATTGCTTTTACAAAGTATAGAGGCCATGCCGCTGAGCTGGCAATTGCTGCAACTTCTTACGATATTATAGCTGCTGTAGGGGGTGACGGAACTGTCAATGAAGTGAGCCGTCCGCTGATCGATACCTCAGCTACTTTAGCAATTATTCCAGTCGGGTCAGGAAATGGACTTGCCAGGCACCTAAAAATCCCGATGGGCTTAGAGGGGTCTATTAGAGCCTTAAATCAAGCACAATCCATTTCAATTGATACGGGATTAATAAATGGACTCCCTTTTTTAGGGACGGCGGGGCTTGGCTTTGATGCTTGCATTGCCCACCGCTTTCCAAAGCTGTCCCGGCGTGGTTTTTTTTCTTACTGCAAAGCGGGGCTGCAAGAGTATGCCAACTACAGGCCAAGCCTTTATACGATTCAGTTGAACGGGGAAACGATCATGCGTGAAGCATTTATTCTAACGATTGCCAATAGCTCGCAATATGGAAATAATTTTTCAGTGTCACCTGCAGCTGATATGGAGGATGGTTTTTTCGATCTTGTCATCTTAAGGAAACTGCCCCTAGTCAACGTTCCTGAGCTGCTTTGGCATTTTAAAAGAGGGACATTGGCCTTGTTCAAATATGCTGAAATTATCCCTTTTCAAACATTAAAAATTCTTATCCCACATACTCAGGCACATGTGGACGGGGATCCAGTCGATTTGCACTCCCCCGTCACAGTCAAAGTTCAGCCAAAAACATTGAACATTTTAATACCTCGCAATTAATGAAAGCGATGTAATACCATTTCCCGAAATTAAAATCATAAATTTGACTTGTGATCACCTTCATCTTTAAAAGATCTCTCCTTGTTGATATTCAAAGATATCAACTTCGAAAAGATCTTTTAAATCTGAAGCGCTGACAAATCAACTTTA
>JAJTHR010000317.1 GCA_021298935.1 Parachlamydia sp.
TCTCTAGTCATGAATGTATGTATCCCTGGGACGCCAAAGAAAAAAATCCATGGGAGCTCAAAGAGGCTGTCTGATGATTTAGAGAATGGTGAGGTAAGGGCTGTTGGCTGGTAACTGGTCGAATATCTGAACACAGCCCAATTTCGTCTTACTCTGATGACTACAATACCCCTTATTATAATTACCCTTACAGTAATAGCTACTACATAGGCTATTAAAATTCTCCAAGAGAAACTATTGGGCATTAGCCCAAAAATTATACCCGAAATTAAATTTCGGGTTTTTATTTTCATTGAATTATTATTCACAAATAATTATTTTTTTATAAAAATAAGGAGATAATTATGCAATCAGTATTTTAAAACATTGTTCAATGGAAAATTTAGTGAGGGGATCGACAAAAATAATACAATAAAAATTGAAGATTGCACATATGAAGCCTTTGAAGCAGTGATCGCTTACCTTTTTTTATTCCATGCAGCCATATACCATTTCCCGAAATTAAAATCATAAATTTGACTTGTGATCACCTTCATCTTTAAAAGATCTCTCCTTGTTGATATTCAAAGATATCAACTTCGAAAAGATCTTTTAAATCTGAAGCGCTGACAAGACAACCTTATGGTTTTATTTTTGGGAAATGGTATAAGCAGACCAGCGAAAAGGTTGAGCAGGAATTCGGCTATTTTATGGCGCCCCATCTCAGCAGCATTAGCGGGACGATGGTTTCAAAAACGTGGGGACTGAAGGAACTTTTACTTCATACGCATACAGTGATTCATCAACGTTTATCAAAATCGTTGACAGCCAGCACGATTCCTTTTTTGGATATCAAGGAAGTGGGAGCAAATCGTTTATTGATTAGCTATCAATCAGAAAGAAAAATGTGCCATTTTGCCAAAGGATTGCTTCAAGGCTTAAGTCATCTCTATCAGGAGCCGATCCTCATCGAAAAAAAATCATGCATGCATAAGGGTGACGTAATACCATCTATCAAAAATAAAATTCATCACTTAAGCTATTCTAATGGTCGCTTTCCGAGCAATCATTTCTCGCTTATATTCAAAGATATAAGATTCAAAATGATTGTCGGAAATCACCTCATTATATTAGCCTAATTGACGAACTTTATTTCTGATAAATGGTATAAATTGCCTCTTTTTAATCCATTTTTTAAAGAGCTAATCCCAAAAATTATCGAGGAGCCGTTTTGAGCCAGCAACGGAGCACTTCAGCCACGCTCCATGCCTGCGCAATGCATCCCCGAGGAATGAATGGCTCCTGGGCATCAAAGATTTCACCAATCGAGCCAATTCCCGCCTCATTCATATGCGCCTCAAATGTCATTAAAAACCGCCTTGCCCCTTCCCTGTCATTGGGATAGACTCGGATCCATGCATCGATAAAGGGGCCGATCAGCCAACCCCACACTGTCCCCTGGTGATAAGCAGCATCGCGCGCCCTTAAATCGCCATCATAGCGCGATTTATAATCAGGGTGGGAAGGGGAAAGAGAACGAAGACCCACAGGTGTAAGCAATTCCTTTTCGACCGCATGCAAGACCGCTTTCCAGCGGGAGGGCTGCAGGATAGGGTATTTTAATGAGAAAGAAAAAATTTGATTCGGTCTGCAGGCTGGGTCTTTGCCCATCTCATTTATAAGATCGTAAAGCATCCCTTTTTCTTCATTCCAAAACTGTTCGTTAAAAGATTGGTAGGCAAGTTCGGCCATTTTTTTAAAATCGGCAAACGTTTCTTTCTTCCAATCAGGCTGCCATTCCTCCATCAGACGCAGCGCATTGTACCAAAGGGCATTGATTTCAACAGCTTTGCCCCTCCTTGGAGTGACAACCCAATCGCCGACTTTGGCATCCATCCAGGTCAGCTGGTAGCCTTCAATCCCTTGTTTTAAAAGCCCATCCTTTACATCGACTCCTATGCCAAAGGCTGTTCCTTTCAAATGATAATCAATAATCTCATGCAAAATAGGATACAGGGTGTGTAAAATGTCCCTGTCGCCTGTGATTTGAATGTAACGGTCAATCGCATGAAAATACCACAATGTTGCGTCTGCCGTATGATAGAGCCCTTCGATCTCCCCTTCTGGAAACATATTGGGGATGAGACCCTCTTTAACATAATGGGAAAAGGTTAACAGTATCCATTTGGCTTCAATATGCCGGCCTGTACTTAGTGTTAAGCCTTCTAAGGAGATCATTGTATCCCTTCCCCAATCCGTGAACCAATGATAGCCTGCAATAATTGAGCGAATATCGCCTCCAGCCGCCCTCGCCCGGGAGGCGTCCTCCACCCTGCTGGAAGGGATGATAATGAATTGATCGGCCGCCAGCACAAGCTCTCCGGCAAAGCCCTCTCTTAATTCTGGGGGAGCACTATGCAAAAGTTCATTTCTCCGCTCCTTTTCTGCATTTATGGCATCCGTCCCTGTCATGGCGAGTATTGCCTCCCAATTTTCTGTCGAGGCAATAAAGTGGGCGGACTTTCCTTCTTCCAGATTGACCTTAAAGTAACCAGGACTCCACAAATCCCCCATCGATTCATATCCGGCACGGTGTTCAAACCGGTAAACTAGGTTATTCAAAAATGAATTTTCAAGTGTGAATTTTGCTTGGCTTCCCTCCACTTTTAAACGTAATGGAGGGAATGAGGAGAGGCTGATTTCATATTGATTATTGCAGGCCAAAAAACGATAAAATTCATTGATTGGAAGATTGACCGGAGCTTCATGCCCCCTAAAGTGAAGGGAGGGCTGGATCCTTAAACGGATTTTTATCCCCGGAGTAAGCAAGCGATAGGTAATTTGTACTGTATTTTGCAAATGAATCATGTTCAATTTTTTTTCTATTTCAATGCCTTTAATATTGAAAATCCAGACTGGCATTCCTCCTTCCAACCTGAACTCTTTCAGGTATTGCAACCCTTCAAAATGAATTTGGCCATTGGCCCGCTCTTCACAGCCAATCCAAAATCGCTCGCCATTTTCGAAAACCACCTGTTCGGCCAGGTGGTTTAACATGATTGTACGTCCAAGGGGGGGCGGGAGGCTTGACACCAGAAGGCCGTGGTATTTTCTTGTTGTCACGCCAGCAATGGTAGAGGAGGCATAGCCTCCCAATCCATTTGTGACCAGCCACTCTAGCCGTAAAAAATCATCAGAGGAATTCATGGGATCGATGAAGCTTTTATTCAGGCTGCTCTGCTTAAAAGTGAGGGGGCGAATCAGCTTCGAAATCGGCATCAAAGCACCGCCTTGGGTCCCAGAACGATTGCGGAATGGCCCAGCACTTTCCAATGCTCATTGGGGAATAGGGGGAGCGTTCCGTTACCGCCATAATGCTCGCTTTCACTTGACCAAAGGATGTCCCATTTTGTTCCCGGGAACGGAGCTAACAGAGGGTCGGGAGCGGGGCTTAAAATGTAATCAACACCAAAATTAATGATCATTAGTCGGTCGTCTTTTTCTTTTCCAAAAAAACGGAGAAGAAAGGAATCGGAATTAATGACAGAGCCATCCAAACTGCTTAAAGAATTGAACACCGGGTCATTTTTGCGCAATTTAAGTAGATCCTTATGCAGTTGATACGCTTGGCTGTGTGTATTTCTTTCATTTAAATCCAATTTGCATTTTTGAAAAGTGTCTAAATGGGAGGGAGACAGTAATAGGGCTTGTATTTCCGGCAGGGCGATGGTCGCAAACTTTTTAAATCCCTCTTTCCTTCCCTGAAAAACAAGTTCTGCCATGTCGTCCGGGTAATCGGCAAAATAATAAAACGGTGCAGAAGCGGCAAATTCCTGACCTTGGAAAATGAGCGGGGTGGCCGGCCCCAGCAGTAATACTGCTGTAAGGGCTCTCAAATTGCCGGGATCTGAAATTTGGTGGATGCGCAGACCATAAGCTGAATTGGCAATTTGATCGTGATTTTGAATAAAATGAATGAAGCAGGAGTAGGCGGCCTCAAGGCATTTAGCCCCCCTATATTTTTTATGCCATACATACCATTGACCTTGGTAGAGAAAGCCGTATTTTAAAGCGGAAATGAACTCCTGCGGCTTGCCTAAATAATCGCAGTAATAGGCTTCATTATGCCCTGTCAGCCTGACTTTAGCCGTGTGATGAAAATCATCATTCCATAAGGCATCCAACCCATATCCATCTGCCTCGAAGGGATTAAAAAACTGAGGGAACTGCTCTTCATTTTCGCCTACCATATAAATTTTTTTTGGCGCTGCCTGCTCCCTTAATTCCTTAGTCATTTCTGCAAGAATATGCTTAGCGGAAAAGTCATAAATGTTTTGAATTGCATCGATTCTCAGTCCGTCAAAATGATATTCTTGGATCCAGTAAAGGGCATTGTTTATAAAAAATTCCCTCACCTGTTCTGCATTATTGTTATCAAAATTGATGGGTTTCCCCCAATCTGTCTTATGTTTGTGAGAAATATAATCATCTGAAAAAAATAGGATCGTATTATCTTTTGGGCCGAAATGGTTGTAAACGACATCCAATATAACAGAAATGCCAATGGCATGGGCATGGTCAATAAAGCTTTTCAAATCATGGGGATGACCGTAAATGTGGGCTGGGGCGTATAAATTGACTCCATCATATCCCCAACCGAAGGCGCCGGAAAATTCATTAATCGGCATCATTTCGATCATGGTAATTCCAAGATCTGCGAGTTCCTGCAATTCCCTTTGAGCGCTCGCCCATGTTCCCTCACTCGTGAATGTGCCGATATGCATTTCATAAATGACTTGACCGAGGGGTGAAGGGCCGGTCCATGTTTGATCTGTCCATACAAAACTTGTCGGATCAATGACTTGCGACGGGCCGCTCGGACCCTCGGGTTGATACCTGGAAGCCGGATCGGGATAATCATTGCCATTTAAACGAAAGTGGTAACGCGTATTGGCGCCTGCTTCTTTAATCAATCCTGAAAAATAGCCCTTTTCTTCCCTTTGCAAGGCAAAAGCAGCATTATCAATAATCACTTCTAAGCTCTCTGTTTTGGGTGCCCACACACGGAAATGCACTCCTCCTTCACTCATTTCCGCACCAATGGGATAAACTCTTTGCACTGGCATACCTATTCAGTCATTAGGGGGGTAAATGTAAAAGTAGTCCCGTCAAAAAGTCCCTTGTCGCTTAATTTTAATGAAGGAATGACAAGCAGCGCCATAAAAGACAGCGTCATAAAGGGAGCTCCAAGGTGAGAGCCAAGGTCTTTTGCCAACTGATCCATTTTTAAATAATCTTGTGAAACCTGGAATCCATCCCGGTTGCTCATGATCCCGCCTATCGGAAGGGGCAAGATTTCGACTTTTCCATCAAATGCCGCAGAGATCCCGCCTTTTTGTTCAATGATGGCATTCACAGCAGCGGACAGGCTCACATCATCGGCCCCCACACCAATAATATTATGGGAATCATGGGCGATGCAGGAAGCAATAGCCCCTTTTTTGAGGCCGAATTGATTGATAAACCCGATGGCTATCGGTTGTTCATGGTAGCGGTTAATCACAGCAATTTTTAAAAGGTCTCTTTGAGGGTCTGAAACAATGAAACCCTCTTTTGTCGTCGCTGCCATAATGATTTTATTGGTGACGAGCTGGCCGTCGATGACTTGGATCACCTGGAGGTTTCCCTTTCCTGCTGGGATGCGAAAATCATCAGGGTTCTTAAGAGAGCAATGAAAATGATTGATGGGGGAAATGGGAACGCTTTCAATGAATGTCTTTCCCTCTTTTGCGACAAGCTGCCCTTTCACATACGTTTCTAATACATTGAAGGAAGTCAAATGATCGACCAGGATAAAATCGGCCGAGTCGCCGGGCCGCAGAAGTCCGCAATCAAGGCGGTAATGCTCAACCGGATTGACGGATGCTACCCGTAACACATCGAAGAGATCATATCCATGCTCATTAATCGAGCGCTTGACCATCTCATTGATATGTCCTTTTGCCAACTCATGAGGATGTTTATCATCGCTGCAAAACATGACATGCGCAGGATGGCTTTTAATAAGGGTATGAAGGGCGTCAAAATTACGGGCGGCCGATCCTTCGCGGATGATAATTTTCATTCCTTCCTGCAGCTTATCCAGCGCTTCGTCGAGCGTAAAACACTCGTGGTCGGTCGAAATGCCGGCAGCGATATAGGCAGCCGCTTCTTTTCCTCTCAGGCCGGGGGCATGGCCGTCGACCGGACAGTTGAACCGCTGTGCAACTTCGATTTTATCCAAGACGAGGGGATCGCCGTTTAAAACTCCCGGAAAATTCATCATTTCGCTTAAATAGCGCAAATGATATTCCCTAAAAAGCAATTCTATTTCTTCCGCATTGATGGTAGCGCCAGGCGTCTCAAAAGAAGTGGCGGGAACACAGGAGGAGGCGCCAAAATAAAAGTGAAAGGGCACCTGGGCGCCGTTTTCAATCATGTAGCGAATCCCTTCAATTCCCATGACATTCGCAATTTCATGCGGGTCGGACACTGTCCCGATTGTCCCATGGGGGGTCGCCAGCCGGGCAAACTCAGACGGGACGAGCATCGAGCTTTCTATATGGACATGGGAATCAATCCAGCCAGGAAGAATGAAAGGACCCTCTCTTTTTATATCGGTCTCTTCAATGGAAGCAATTTTGCCCTCAGCAAGATGTATTTTCCCCGGATAAATGCGGCGGTTGAAAAGATCAACGATTATACCCTCAATAGAAAAATTGTTCATGAGCCCCTCCATATTCTGTCTATACCGAAAAATGAGACAATAATTCCAGTAGAGTTGTAATTTAATACCCTGATTGGGGAAAATAGATCTTTCATTGAGGAGTTAGTTGTGAAAAATTTTATTGCCTGGGCTTTGCTTTATTTCATGAGAATGATTCTTTGGTTTCGCTATCGCGTGACAATCAAAGGTTTAGAGAATTTAAATGAAAAAACTTTGTCAAAGAGCGGCGGGGTGCTTTTCCTCCCCAATCACCCCACAGTTTTTGTTGATCCGACCCTTGTGACTGTGGCTGTATGGAAAAAATTCCCGATTCGCCCCATGATCGTCGAATACATGTATTACACTCCCATTGTGCATGGAATAATGAAATTTTTGAATGCCCTCCCTGTTCCCAATTTTGTCAATTCGAGCAATAGCCTGAAGAAAAAGAAGGCGGATGCAGTCATGGAAACGGTCATTCAGGGGCTTAAAACAAAAGAAAATTTTCTCATCTACCCGGCCGGCCGGATCAAGCATCAAGGAAAAGAGATCATTGGGGCTTCAGGAGTGCATCGCATCGTCCAATCAGCGCCGGAAGCCAATGTGGTTCTTGTCCGCACCACGGGGCTTTGGGGGAGTAGCTTTTCAAGGGCGTTGACCGGACAAACTCCCCCTATGTTTACCATGATGTGGCAAGGATTTAAAAAAACGTTGAAAAACTTTATTTTTTTTACGCCGCGCCGAGAAGTGACAATTGAACTCGTTCCGGCTCCGGCCGACTTCCCCTACCAAGCTTCCCGCCTGGAGTTTAACCGCTATCTTGAAAGATGGTATAACAGGCCGGACGGACTGACAAATCAAATGGGCGACGAGCCGGGGGAAAGCCTCTATCTGGTCTCTTACAGCCTATGGGGCAAAGACTTTCCTTCCATTTCAATGGCTGAAAAAAAAGAACGGATGCAATTTAATAAGATCCCTGAAGACGTGGAGGCCAAGGTCAAACAAAAATTGTCCGAAATGGCCCAAATTCCCTCTTCAGAAATTAGAAATGAGATGGGATTAAGCACGGATCTTGGGCTGGACTCCCTTGATAATGCCGAATTGCTCGCTTTTATGGACGACAGCTTTGATGTGTCGGGCGTGCCGGTGGGTGAGCTGACAACCGTCAATCGGTTAATGGGGATTGCCGCTAAGCAGGTCGCCTTTGGCGAACAAGTAGAAGAAGAAGGGGCAGATCTCTCTAAGTGGAGAAGTCCTTCCTATCTTCATGAAAAGGTCATTTTCCCCGAAGGAGCGACCATTCCGGAGGTTTTTTTAAATGTCAGCAGACAGAAAAAAAAGCTTCCTGCCTGCGGAGATTTGCATGCGGGCGTCCTGCAATTTTCAAGCGCACGGATGCGGGTGCTCTTGCTGGCAGATTACATTCGCCGCCTTCCCGGGGAAAAAATAGGATTATTGCTTCCCTCAAGCGTTGCGGCCTACTTGACGATCATTGCCACCCAGCTGGCAGGTAAAATTCCTGTCATGATCAATTGGACCGTCGGTCCACGCCACTTGGAACAAGTTCGCTCCTTATCGGGGGTTCAAACTGTTCTCTCCTCATGGGCTTTTTTGGATCGCCTGGAAAATGTTGATCTTAAAGGAATCGAAGACTTGATTATTTTATTAGAGGATGCGCGGCGAGAGTTTACGCTTGGTGATAAATTAAAAGCGTTTATCCGCTCAAAATTGCCGACTTCGAAGCTATTAAAAACATTTAATATCGAGAAAAAGAGTGCAAGTGAGCCGGCTGTCATCTTGTTTACAAGCGGTACGGAAAATATGCCGAAGGGTGTGCCTTTGACGCATGAGAACATCCTTTCCAACCAGCGAGATGCTGTCGATGCGATCCAGTTTCATCAGGATGACATTCTGCTCGGCATCCTTCCCCCTTTCCATTCCTATGGCTTTACAGCGAGCGGTTTGCTGCCTTTACTGATAGGCTTGCGTGTGGCGTATTATGCCGATCCGACAGACGGCAAAGGGCTGGCTCGTGAAATCGAGAAGTGGGGAGCCACAATCTTATGCGGAGCCCCTGCCTTTTTAAAAGGAATCCTAAAAAATGCCAAATCAGACCAGCTTAAAACGTTGAAACTTTGCGTAACAGGAGCAGAAAAAGCTCCTCAAGAATTGTTTCAAATGGTAGAAAAGCTGGAAAATTGCCATTTGATTGAAGGGTATGGAATTACGGAATGCTCTCCCATTTTAACAGCCAACCGTGTGGGTGAAAAAAGAATTGGTGTGGGACGGTCCATGCCCCATGTTGAATTATGCGTTGTAAATATTGATACGCATGAGCCCTTACCCCAAGGGGAAAGGGGGTTGATATTAGCCCGCGGGCCGAATATTTTTTCCGGATACTTAAATTCGGGCATTGCCTCTCCCTTTTTGACCGTCAATCAAAAAACCTGGTACGTGACAGGCGATTTAGGGTTTATTGACGTGCACGGCAACCTAATCCTCTCGGGGCGCTTAAAGCGTTTTATTAAAATAGGGGGGGAAATGATCAGCCTGGCTGCCATTGAGGAAGCTCTTGGGCAAACGATGGGGGAAAAAATGGCGGCAAGCGAAGAAGGCCCCTCTCTTGCAGTTTGTGCGAAAGAAGAAGCGGGTGAGAAAACAAAGATTTTTGTTTTTACCCGTTTTGCAACCTCTTTAGAGGAGCTTAACCGGGCCTTAAGGCAAGCGGGCTTCAGCAATTTAGTGAAAATTTACAAAACGAAGGAATTGCCGGAAATCCCTTTAATGGGAGCTGGAAAAATCAATTACCGGCAATTGGAAACCCAGCTTAACGAAGAAAAGGCTGAAGTATGACGAAACCCTTTGAACAAATGACCCAGAATCTGGATGCCCTTTCAAAACAACCTGCGCTCAAGCTTTATAACACAGCTTCCAGGCAAAAAGAGCTGCTGGTCCCTTTGAATGGCCGCCATATTCAAATGTACACCTGCGGGCCCACTGTCTACAATTTTGCCCATATCGGCAATTTCAGGACTTACATTTTTGAAGACATTTTACGCAGGTCCATTCAATTTTTTGGATTTACAATCACGCAAGTGATGAATTTGACAGATGTCGACGATAAAACCATCCGTGGGGCCATAGCGCAGGGAGTCGACCTCAATACCTATACCCGGCCCTACATTGAGGCATTTTTTGATGATTTAAAAACCCTGAATATCCAGCCGGCTGAGCATTATCCAGCTGCCACCGACTACATTCCTTCTATGATTGAAATGATCAGCGTCTTACTTGAGAAAGGGGTGGCGTACAAGGGGGGGGATGGAAGCATTTATTATGCCATCAGCCAATTTCCCCGCTACGGTTGCCTCTCTCATTTGCATCTGGACAAGCTGCAGGCAGGCGCTTCAGAGAGGATTGCAAGCGACGAATATGATAAGGAAAGCGTCGCTGATTTCGTCCTTTGGAAAAGTTATGATGCGGAAAGGGACGGTCAAATCTATTGGGAAAGCCCCTATGGGCCTGGCCGGCCTGGCTGGCACCTGGAGTGTTCCGCTATGGCCATCAACCTGCTTGGGGAAACAATTGATATCCATGTAGGCGGCGTGGACAACATGTTCCCGCACCATGAAAATGAGATCGCCCAGTCAGAGGCCTGCTCAGGGAAACAATTTGTGAATCTTTGGATGCATGCCGAGCATCTTGTGGTCAATAACAAGAAAATGTCCAAAAGCCTCGGCAATTTCTTTACCTTGCGCGACTTGCTTCAAAAGGGATTCACAGGCACGCAAGTGCGCTATCTCCTCTTGCAGACCCATTACAAGACGCAATTGAATTTTACCTTCCAGGGATTGGAGGCTGCCAAAAGCACCCTCACCCGCCTGGATGACTTCATTCAAAGACTGTATGCAATTGTTGCCCCTTCAACAGGCTTTGCCCTGGCGCCTATCAGCCAGGCAGCCTTGCAAAAATTTACCGAAGCCCTGAGCGATGATTTAAACATTTCAGTGGCCCTCTCTGCCCTATTTGATTACATTCGTGAAATTAACGCTTTGTGTGATGAAGGCAAAATAGGAACGGTTGAGGCCGTTGAAATTATTGATCTAATGAAGCGCTTTGATACCGTTTTAGGGGTCATGACCTTTGGTAAAAAAGAGGAAAAGATTCCTGATGATCTTAAAGAAGCGTTTGAGCGCCGTTTACAGGCACGTGCCGAGAAAAACTGGAAGCTGGCGGATGAGATGCGTGATTTCATCCATACGCGTGGCTTTCTCATTGAAGATACCCCGCAAGGGCCGCGACTAAAGAAGGGAGCATAGAATGAAAGAGCAGGCAAGCACAAAAGATGAATTATTTCTTTTATGCCTTTACGAGGAAGCGTTGAAGCAGCCCAATCTGGATGATCCCCTGGATCGCTATGCCGTTGGAAAGTTGGCAGGCTTGCAAAGCCGCGGCGTCAATGCCATTTGCAAGCTACTTTTGAAAGCCAATTTCATCAAAAAAGAAGGGGAATCGGGGATTTACATCACTCCGCACGGCGTCAAGCTGGCAGAAAAACTTCATCGATGAAGGGCTTTTTGTCATTCGCATATTCAATAGCAAAAGCCATCCGATCGCTTTTTTATTTTAGCTTGGCGGCTTCTTGGGTGCGAAAATGGTACTTTAATACAAAGGGGACACATTTCTTAAAGCAGGCTCTTCATGCAGTAGAAAAAGGTGATTTACATTTCTTACATTTTATGAATATAGGGTCATGAAATATTTTAAAATAGTAGTATTAGCTATTTTTATAGCTATAGCTGGCATTAATTTACCTTCTTGGTGGAATGGCAAATTTTCTCAGCAAGAAGATGTCCATTCATCATGGCATGAAGCATTAAATTATGCTCAAGAGCA
>JAJTHR010000286.1 GCA_021298935.1 Parachlamydia sp.
TCAGCGCTTCAGATTTAAAAGATCTTTTCGAAGTTGATATCTTTGAATATCAACAAGGAGAGATCTTTTAAAGATGAAGGTGATCACAAGTCAAATTTATGATTTTAATTTCGGGAAATGGTATTAATTCAGAATAGAATTTTTATTCTTTTAAAAAAACATATTCAAAAAAATTATCTAGATGCAATTCTCAAGTTTTTGGTAGCATTGTTTCCTTAAAAACTTCTCAGATGAAGGAGACGATCCTATGGAAGCGGCAGTAGCAGAAAAGCAATCCAGCACTCTGGATAAATATTGCAAAAACCTCACAGAGCTAGCTAGCAAGGGAAAGCTCGATCCTGTCATCGGACGGGATGAGGAAATTCGTCGCACCATTCAGGTGCTCTGCCGTCGTACAAAAAACAATCCCATGCTGATGGGTGAACCGGGAGTGGGTAAAACAGCAATTGCCGAAGGGCTTGCACAACGCATTGTGCAAGGGGACATTCCCGAATCGCTTAAAAACCGACAGCTTCTTTCCCTGGATATGGGAAGTCTAATCGCGGGAACCAAATTTAGAGGGGAGTTTGAAGAGCGCCTGAAAGGGATTCTTAGGGAAGTCGAACAGGCTGAAGGATCCATTATTCTATTCATCGATGAAGTGCACACGTTGATTGGCGCCGGAGCCACTGACGGAGCCATGGACGCTGCCAATCTATTGAAGCCTGCCCTCGCACGAGGCACCTTGCATTGCATCGGAGCGACAACACTTAGCGAATATCAAAAGCACATTGAAAAGGATGCTGCTCTTGAGAGGCGCTTCCAGCCTGTTTTGATCAATGAACCGAACATGGAAGATGCCATTGCCATTTTGAGAGGATTGAGAGAGAAGTATGAGATTTTTCATGGTGTACAGATCACTGAAAGCGCTTTGCATAGCTCGGTTTGCCTTTCCCACCGCTACATTACAGACAGGCGCCTTCCCGACAAGGCGATCGACCTCATCGACGAAGCCGCAAGCTTCATACGCATGCAGCTTGGCAGCCGTCCTCTTTCAATTGATAGCAAAGAGCGTGAACTCCTGGGCCTTATCGTCAAAAAAGAGGCGCTGCGCCGGGAAAATACAGCCCTCGCTAAAAACGAGACGGAAAAACTGGAAGCGCAGATCGCTCAAGTGAATGAAGATCTTTCCACTCTCAAAGTGCAGTGGGAAAGTGAAAAGAAGATAATCGACTCCATTAAGCATAAAAAAGACCAGTTTGAAAAACTCCGCTTCCAGGAAGAGGAAGCCGAACGGAAAGGGGATTATCAAAAAGTCGCAGAACTGCGCTACAGCCATATCCCGCAAATTGAAAGCGAACTGAAGGAAGAGCAGAAAAAACTGAATGAAAAGCCGAGCAGGCTGCTGCATGAAGAGGTCGACGAGCCCCTGATTGCGCAAATCGTGGCAAAATGGACGGGCATTCCTGTTCAAAAGATGTTGCAGGGTGAAGCGGAAAAGTTGCTTGATCTTGAGACGGTGCTTGAAAAACGGGTGGTAGGGCAGGAAATGGTGATTAAGGCGATCAGCGAGGCGATCAGACGTTGCAGATCTGGTCTTAGCGATCCTGACAGGCCGATGGGTGCATTCCTGTTTCTAGGGCCGACGGGTGTGGGTAAAACGGAGCTGGCAAAGGCTTTGACATCTCAGCTTTTTAACCGGGAAGATGCCCTCGTCCGTATCGACATGACAGAATACATGGAAAAACATGCGGTCGCTAAACTGATCGGCGCGCCACCGGGCTATGTCGGATATGATGAAGGGGGACAATTGACAGAGGCTTTGCGCAGGCGCCCTTATTCCGTCGTCCTATTTGATGAGATTGAAAAAGCGCATCCTGACGTTTTTAACATTCTCCTTCAAGTGTTCGATGATGGCCGCCTGACCGATAGTAAAGGACGGGTTGTCAATTGTAAAAATGCCCTTTTCATTATGACCTCCAATTTGGGTTCTGACAAGCTTCTTAATAAACTTGAGAATCATGAGGGGAGCATAGGCAAAGAAGAGCTGATGGCTATTCTTGAGCCGGTGATCGCCAATCATTTCAGGCCGGAATTTATCAATCGTTTGGATGATATTTTGCCCTTTCTTCCGCTCCAGGAAAAAGACATGGAGAAAATAGTCGCGATTCAATTGAATTTACTTAAAAAAAGATTGCAAGACCGTGACGTAGAGCTTTCCTGGTCCCCTCAAGCACTTGCTCATCTGGCAAAAGAGGGTTATGATCCACGCTTTGGGGCAAGGCCCTTGAAACGAACCATTCAGGAGGTGGTCGTCAACCAATTGTCGGAAGCTATTCTCGAAAATAAAATGGGGCCTAATAGCCGCGTTCAATTAGATGTGGAAAAGGATAAAATTATTTATGCCATTACAATGGAGGAGGAGTAGATGAGTTTTATTCAAATGCTGAAGGAAGGAATCAATCTTTCCAATCCCATCACGGAAGAGGTAAATATTTCGGATGAAGACATTCAATTCAGCCCTAAAAGATCCTTTCAGGGTGAAAGGGTCCTGCAAGTCCTTACCTATATTAGCCGGCAAATCTATTATTATTTTAAATCAAAAAAAATCGATGTGACGGAAGTCCAATCTTTATTTATAGATGATCCAAGCAATCCTTTGTTAATCATCTCAACTAATACACCCTTTAAATTAGGAGAAGCTGCTCCTCCGCGCGAAACCTTTAGGGAAATTATTTTGCATGATTACTCAAATTATGACTTTGTAAATGTGTTTGGAGGAACAAGAAGAGAGATTGTTTTAAAGACCTACAACAGACTGATGGATATTTTTTACACGTTGGACAGCGATGCGTGGAAACAACCGGATGAACAAATTAGCACTATTGAAAAATTTCCTGAAATGTATGGCAACCCAAGCAAAGAGACAATCGAGGACCTTAAAGAAATTTCAACAATTTCAAAATTCCTCATTGAAAATGGCTCGCAAAAGATTAATCTGCTTGAATTAGTTCATGTCAATAGAGGGATTCAGAAAGGGATCCATCTTCTCATTTCTAAACAGAAACAACCACGTCGCCAAGAAAAATTAACAGGTTACGATAAAAGGGTCCATGCTGAAATATGGCTTTCTGAAGTGCACGATATTTATAACGCGCCAAAATCCTATCTTGGCGGTATTAAAAGGCCTTGTGCTACTTGCGCTGAACAATTAAAGACCCATCGTGGGATAAGGAATGAAACTTTAATTTCAAATATTAAGCGGCCGGGATTCTTTTTCCCCCCTACAATTCGCTCTTATGCAACCGACCTGAATATTTCCAAAGCTGAAGATATGGAACCACTTAGTCATATTCCGCGGTTTTTGACTGCCATTTCAGAAATTCAAATTAATAACTCTAATGATTTGAAAAATTTTATGAATGGATGGGGGCTTTCTCCTGATTCGGAAAGTTGTTTTTCTTTAGTGATTGCCTATGAAGAGGGAGGTTGCTTTGGAACAATTAAAAAGGAAAATTTTCTCAGTAAATCCTTTTCTGAAGCCTATGATCGCATTGTCACACTGTTAAAAAAGAAGAAGCAGGTGACTCTTGTCATTGGGGACACCGGCAACCGTAGCGAATCAACAAATTCTTTTATTTTATCTAGTTATCTATGAAATCACTTGGTTTTAAATTATTTGGAAACTTAATTGATTCCGGTGGAGAAATTGATCCCGATAAGGCATTTGAGATCCACTTTTTCCCAGGCATCACACCTTTTGGAACGTTGGCCCATTTTGGACGTCATGATGAGAAAACAATACTTGTCGAGCTGCCTGAGGAAATGAAGGAAAACAATTTTGAAAAGATTTGCTCCTATTTAATGGAAAAAAATGCGCAGTTGGTCGTCAAAGAATTAGGTTTTGAAAAACTGGGAAATAGGAAACTGCATTTAGAAATTGGCAACCCCCATGAAATGATCGTTAATATCAACGTGTTTATTCAAGGTAAATACCAAGCCTTTAATTATGAAATTGAACTTAATCCATACGATTTAAGCTGCTCGACAGGTGAAATTAACTATAAAAAGGCCCATTTAAATATAAAAGAACTTTTGAGCCTTAAAAACGGAGAAGTAAGCAAGGTTTTATCAAGATTAAAACCTAATAATTTTAAGGTATCTATTGAAGGGAATGAAATTCATGTGGAGTTAGGGGCTCCTTTAAAACAATATATTGATGGATTAGGCAAGCCATCGAAATACCAAACCCAAAAAAGTGAAAATCATTATTCCGCTTATCCGGATGAAATTGCAGCCGATAGCCCACAATCTACTCTAACTAGTGTGTGGAGAAAATTAATTGGTAAATAGGAGGCCTAACAATGTCAGATGAAAAAAAAGTCCCCATTTCTTTTGATAAAAATGAAGAAATTACTGCTGTTTTTCCCCTGGAAGATCTTGTCAAGGAATACAATCATATTAATTTGACAAAACCTTATTCTGATAGATTTCTTCCTTTAAGCCATTTGCCGCTGGAAAAAAACCAGACGATGGTTTGTGCGATGACACCTAAAGAAGCTGAAACGATGCGCATCAGTGCCTACCAACCAGACGATATAACAATCCTTAAAAAAGTTTTTCACGATCAATTTATGACCCCCTCCGGATTTATAGGAAATATTCCCAACCTGGCCGCAGGTGTCACTGTCATTGATATGGTAAGAGAAGTGGGGTTATCAGGCAAGGTCACTTACAAAACAGTGGGAGATAAGACTTACGTGATCCTAAAGGGGTATGCCGGAAATCGAGTCAATTTAAAAGGCACCCGTTATTTGAATACCCATCCGGAAATCGTCCGCTTTAATATGGCTAAAGTGAGTGTGACAGATTTACTCAAATCTGGTTTTAAATCTTCCATCATTCTTTATGGGGGAATAAAGGCCGTAGAAGGTGTTAATTTAAGCCTATTTGGCGATGGGGTAAATTCTAATTATTTTAGCGCAATTGGGGTAGATATTCCGAAATTGACAATTACCAGCATGGTGAGTGCAGCCGCCGGAGGCGCGGTCGTCGCAATCGGAATGCCGGTAGCGGCAGGAGCAGCGGTCGTTCTTGGGGTGGGCATCCTGACAGGCATCGGTCTTGACTATGTCGACCAAAAGCTGGGGATTACCGAAAAAGTTTCAGAGGCTGCCGACACACTGTGGAATAACTTAAAAAAAGCATTGAATTCTCCCAGCCAACCATCTCTGTTTCCAGGATTTGGTCTTTTGGATGGGGGGCCGTTCCCCAATAAAACTCTTCTTCTTGGAATGAACGATAATTACCTATATGCCTAAAGAGGGTATGAATCATTTTTTGGAATTATTATTAGCGTTGGCGTTTGTGGCCGGTGTCTGTTTTTTTCTTTTGAAAGTGATACAGCCCCTGGCCCTCAATGTTTTTGACCTTACGCTCACTTCTCCCCTTTTCCGTTTCGCCACTTGTTTGTTTTTAGCAATTGCTTTTTTTACAGGGGGAATCTTTCAGATCAGCGATGTCTTGCAGGATCGGTCGCCAAGCATGGCCTGGGTTTTCCCTTTCACTTTTTTGGCTTCGGGATTTTTTGTTTTTGCAGCTTTCTACAGAAGCGAAAAATGAAACTTTTTTTTTATTTCTCTCCTTTGCTATAGCTAGTGTCTATGAGCACCCACATTTTTCATTTAAATTCAACCGAGGCGCAGCAAGGCAATGCCTTTGGCAGCCGGATTGACGCCACGCAGGCCAACTTCCCTGTCCTCAAAGGGATGGCCCTTTCCTATTTGACTTTAGAAAAACAAGGGGTCAGGGAGCCGCATTGGCACCCGAATGCGCATGAGCTGAGCTACTGCCTTGAGGGAAAAGCTCTTATGACAGTCTTCAGTCCGGGATCAGTGCATGAAACTTTTGTGATTGAGCCGGGGTCGCTGGCATTCGTCCCAATGGGGTCAATTCATCATATTGAAAATATTGGCGCTGTGCCGTTTAAGATGGTCATTTGTTTCAATCATGAATTGCCTGAGGAGATCAATTTATCTTCTTCAATCGCTGTGATGCCAGCGACCATTCTTGGTGATACCTTTCACATGAATCCTTCTTTCTTTACCGATTTGCATGCAAAAGTGCAGCCGACATTCATTAGTCAAATGAGTGAAAACCCTGCAGATCGTCTTTCCTGGATGACCAATCGTTTAAAAATGGCAATAGATGGGACTCAACCTGAGATTAATAATAGGGGCGGATGGGTCAAAATGAGCAATTCTTTTTTAATGCCCTCTTTGGAAGGTCTTGCCATGTATAGCCTTTTACTGGAGCCCAAGGGAGCGCGGGAGCCGCATTGGCATCCTAACGCCCATGAGCTCAATTACCTGATCAGCGGTCAAGCGCGCATTACCCTTTTGTCGCTAGGAGAAAGGGTTGAAACTTTTGACATGAAGGCAGGGGACATGAGTTTTTTACCGAAGGGATATTTGCACCACATTGAAAACACAGGAGATGAGCCGGCTCGCTTTGCCATCTTCTTTAATCACACGGCCCCTTCCGATATCGGCATTTCAGGCTGCCTCGGTGCCTATTCGAATGAGGTTCTGGCTTCCCTGTTTAAAGTCCCTGTGGAAGCTTTCGACAAGCTCCCTAAATTTCAACAAGATGTATTCGTCGTTTCCGGAGGAGGCTAACTTAATGAAAAAATATGTATTAATGCTGCTTTTTATTGCAGCTGATGCCAGCGCCGCTTCGCCAGCCCTGAAAACGAAGGCCGCCCACAAGATTGATGATGCCGAATGGGAAGCGCGCCGTGAAGAATGGTGGAGGCAGCAAAAAGAGGAACAAGGCAAAAAGGGTGAGGAAAAAAGGGTGCAGGAGCACATTGATGAGCAGCACCGCGAAGAGCAAAGGGTGCAGGAAGCCATCGATGCGCAAGCCAGGGAAGAGCAGCGGATTCAGGAATCAATAGAGGTCCAGCAGCGCGCCGAGGGGGCAGCCGAGCAAAAAGCTGTCGATAGGCACCGCCAGCAAGCAGCCATTGAAGACAAAGCTCACATGCGCCGGGAAACGGATCGGCGCATCGAAAACCGACGCTTTGAGCAGAGCCAAGCCGAAAGACGTAGAGACCGGCGCTGAAACAACTGTGGAAAAGCTTAAAAGGTGTCTACAAATTAGAAAAAAATACTCCAGTCTGACACATGTATTGAGCAGTTTATAATGTCATTGTGATTTAACTCATACCATTTCCCGAAATTAAAATCATAAATTTGACTTGTGATCACCTTCATCTTTAAAAGATCTCTCCTTGTTGATATTCAAAGATATCA
>JAJTHR010000220.1 GCA_021298935.1 Parachlamydia sp.
AAGGGTTGATCGGTTATAAGGTGATCGACCGGTATGCCTTTCTTTACGGAGATCCTCTGTGCAAAGAAGAGAATAGGCTGCAATTAATGCAGGCCTTTTTTCAATTTGCCATCGAAAAAGACCTCAAAAACATCATTACCCTTATTGCAAGTAAAGAGTATACCCAGTGGGCATACCTGCAGGGGATGACCAGGGCAGCCATCGAATTTGGCTACGAACTTTTTATCGATCCTCATGATGACCCAAGAGCTCACACGGGAACCCATGCAAGCCTTGTCAGACGCAAAATGCGCCATGCCCTTAAAGAAGGGGTAGAGATACAGGAATACACTTCCCCGGATCCGACAGTCGAAGCAGCTTTGGAAAAAGTAAAGACAGCCTGGCTGCAGGGCCGCAAAGGGGCTCAAATCCATATCTCCCATTTGGATTTATTTAATCATCGCCTTGGAAAACGGTGGTTCTACGCCCAGCAAAAGGAGCGCTTTGTTGGCATGGTGATGTTAAGCCGCCTGGAAAGTAAGCAAGGCTGGCTCATCCATCACCTGATTTTTGTGCCTGATGCTCCTCACGGCACGCCTGAAATTTTATTGCTCACGGTGCTGGATGTTTTATCCAAGGAAGGATGTCATTTCGCTACGTTTGGAGCTGTTCCGGCAAACCAATTGGGGGAATTAGTTGGCTTTAAACCTTTTTCCCGCTGTTTTCTACCCCTTGTTTATCGAACGATCAATCGGATGTTTCATTTGGGCGGTAAATTGAAGTTTTGGGAAAAATTTCATCCTGAACAAAAGCCTTGCCTGATCACTTTTTCTAATGATTCCATTTCGCCGCGCGCTATTTTAGCTCTCATGCGGGCCCTTAATGTTTTTTCGGGTTAATATGTTTATTAATTACTAAGTTTGTTGAAAATAAATAAAAAACTGAGTACAATTAAAAAACTATTTAAAATTTTAAGGTTGTTATGTTTAAGCCTGTCATTGGTATTTCAGCCAGCATTTTGATGATCGAATCAGGCAGTTTTAAAGGAAGGGAAAGGGCGTTTACAGGTCAGGATTACGTGAAAGCTATTCATCATGCGGGAGGCATCCCTGTCATCCTACCCATTGTGGCTGATGAAACAGTGGCATTGCAGCAGCTCGAATGTGTCGACGGACTTCTCCTGACCGGTGGTTTTGATGTGCATCCTTTCTTTTATCAGGAAGAGCCGCAGCCTTTACTGCAGACAATTTGTCCGGACAGGGATTCTTTTGAAATCCTCTTATCAAGGGCCGCCGATCAACATAAGAAACCTGTTTTAGGCATTTGCCGCGGCTTGCAAATTTTAAACGTCGCTTTTGGGGGAACTCTCTATCAGGATATTCAAACTAACAGCACACTGCAGCATTTTCAACATGCAGAGGGCAAGGTCCCGACCCATGCCGTAGATATTGTAGATGGATCGCTCTTAAAAACAATTATTGGCGAAAAATCGCTACTTGCAAATAGTTTTCATCATCAGGCAGTGAAAGAATTGGCGCCCTCTTTCCGAGTGAGCGGTAAGGCCCGTGATGGGATGATTGAAGCGATTGAGAAAGTCGACCACCCCTATATTTTAGGCGTTCAATGGCATCCTGAACTCATGCTTGAAAAACGCAGCGACATCCATCGCCTTTTTGAAAGTTTTGTGGAAGCCAGTAAAGAATTGGTGAAAGCTTGACCCTTTCCACAGAAAAAGAAAAATTAGGCTTGGCTAGCATCATCTTACTTGGAATCAATGCAATTATCGGGTCGGGCATTTTTTTGCTTCCCGGGACCATTTCTTCTCATACCGGAAATGCTTATTTGCCGACCTACGCCTTTGTAACCCTGCTTGTTTTTTCGGTTTCCTGGTGTTTTGCCAAGTGTGCGGCCCTTTTTAAAAGAGATGGGGGCGCTTACATCTATGCCAGAGAAGCCTTTGGCGATTTCATCGGGTTTGAAATTGGACTGATGCGTTGGGTTATTGGGATGATCGCGTGGGCGGCTTTAGCGGTCGGCTTCGTCATGGCTGCCGCTTCCATTTTTCCTTTCCTTGCAACAGACCCTTATCGGAGCCTAATTATTTTGGCGACTGTTGGGATCCTGGGACTGATCAATTTGGCAGGCGTCCGTTTTCTAAAAATATTCAATAATTTATTGACGGGCGCTAAGCTCATCCCTCTTTTTCTTTTTATTGCCGTCGGCATTTTTTTTATTCACCCTGAGAATTTGACCCATTTTAAGATAACTGCCGGGGAAACGCCCCATTTAGGAAATGGCGCGCTAATCATGTTTTATGCCTTTGGAGGTTTTGAAGGGCTGGTTGTAGCTGCCGGTGAAATGAGAAACCCTAAGAAAAATTTGCCGATTGCTATTTTTGCTGTCATGAGCGTTTGCGCCTTTTTTTATTTGATGATTCAACTGATTGCCTTAGGGATACTCGGCAATCAGTTGGCAGGAAGTGAAACCCCGCTTAGCCAGGCTGCCTATCAAATTTTTGGAGATTATGGGCTCTGGTTAATGACCGTTGGAATGCTCATCTCCATCGGGGGAGTGAATTTATCGGCCTCCTTCGTGACCCCCCTTAGTGCAGCCGCATTGGCTGAGGATGCTTTTCTCCCTAGGTGGATGGCAGAGCGTAATCAAAAAAATGCACCAACTGGAGCCATTATTGCGACTGTCGCGCTGACTGCCCTTATCGCCCTGTCAGGAAGTTTTTCACAGCTTGCCGCCATTAGCGTTGTTTCGCGCTTTGCCCAATATGTGACGACCTGTTTGGCTGTTCCTATTCTCTATTCACGTCAATGGAAAGAAATGGATCTTTTGAATAAGCTTTTAATTGTTGCCATTCCACCTATTGCATTAGGAGGTATTACCGTTCTGCTTTGGAATGCTTCAATCGATCAAATTTATTGGGGACTTGGGGCTTTGCTGCCAGGAACGGTGATCTATTACCTGCAAACGGGAGTGTGCAAAAGAAAGGTAAGCATGGACACGTAAAGGCCCATGCATAAGCGCAAGACTATTTTCTATTTGGACGGCATTTTTTGCAGCCAAAATCTTTTTGAACGCCTTCTTCAGTTGTGTTTTCATTTTTATTTACATCATCTGTAACGACGCTTGCAGATAAGAAATTCATCGCCAACATAGAGATTCCGAAAAATGTCATTAAAGCTTTCATAATAAGATCCTTTTTTTGTGTTTGATTGAATCCCTTGAAGGATTCGTGAAAAAAATTAACGCATGGAAACAAAAAAATCTACATTTTTTCATATTTTTAATCTTAATTTATTAAGTCTTAACGTTAATAAGATACAATAAATTTTTTAAATAATAAAAAGGGTTTAAGTTATGGTCGCACATATTCCTAATAGTCAAGCAGTTATTGATAATTGGTCCTCTGAGCGTAAAATTTCAAAACAGGCAGGAGTAGGAATTGGCGGACATCTTTTGAGAGCCGTTGGTTTAGTCGCAGGCCTTGCCGTTTATGTTCTTTTGGGCATTGTATCTGTTATCTATCAGGGAATGGCGCAATTAAGGGAAAAATATCTTGCAACCTATCGGCCGAACCATGTTACACCCGCTATTCGTCAAATGAAAGCTCAAGAAGAATTCGACAAATTCCAAACCATGCAACAAGTTATCAAGGATTTTCCGGCCATCCAAACCCTTATTACAAAGGATGCTGCGCATGAATTGACAAAAGATTTAAAGCAGAAATTGGAAAGTAGCGAAACAGTGCAGAATAAAGGGGCACGCCTCATCCTACGCATGATGGGCAGCAAAGACTCTTTTAATCCGATTTGGTTAAAGGCGATTAAGGATCCGGAAATTATCGCAAGCCTCTCCTTTTCAAATATTGGCATTGCGCCGCAAGCCTTTATTGAAACCATTTGCCGTAAATACCCCGATTTGCAAATGGATGCCCATACAATTGATTGGGCCCTTGTTTCGAAGAAAGCTTTAAAGAACAAGCTTTCCGGAAAAAGAATTGAGGTTGAGGTCGCCAAATATCAAAAAACAATCGAAGCACTGCTTACACAGCTAAACTCCAGCGGCACAAGTCCTGCCACGCAGAATCCCCAATTCATTGCCGCTTTAAGACAAGCCCTCAATAGCCCTGTTTATCAGGCAATTAAAGAAGATACAACAGATCAGTCGGTCAAATTGCTGCACCGTTTTGCCGTGGACATGTGGAATCGGGCTCCCTCAATGGAAGCCTATTCAAAATTGGGGTCCTGCATTCTGCAAGAGGCTTCTTTTGGCAGCGACAATCAGGAAAAAAGCGGAGTGAAGCTGGCCGAAAAACTGGCCAAGTCCCATGCCATGATGGAGCAGCAGCATTACAGCGCCCACGGTCTTGCCAACTTCCCTTATGCGTTGGCCCATCCAAAGCAAGCCTTAGGTGCATTGGCAAGTGAAGGCGGAGCTGTCAGGCATATCCCCGGGATGTTTGGCATGGATGTTTACGATTCGCACGGTACTCTGGCCAATAATCCCTCTCTTCAGGGCGTCACACCCATCATGCAAGGGGATCAACAGATCGCCAAGGTGCATAATTGCTATGGGGGATCTCCTACGATTGGGGACAACGAAATTGCACCCGAAATGAAGGCTGCCATCCAGGCTGCAGAAAACAACCAGATGGCCGCGCCACAGGATCGCGATGATAAAGTACCCATGTTGGTAGTTTATAATAACTTGCAAAATTTAGATAAGTCAGGCGGAGAAGGGCCGCGCAGTCACTCCATCATGCTTTTAAATAAAAAATATCCCCTGTCTTTTAGAGGGACAACGTTTGCCAAAGATTCCAGGCTTTATTTAATGCATAAAGCAGAAGATGTCGTTTGGACAGGTCCGGCTCAATTTGCATCCATTCTAAACAATCAGCTATTAAGAAGCTTCGATCCGGCCGAGAAAGGGCATGGATTTTATTTCCATGGAGGCCCGGAAAAGTGGGCGCCTCTCTTTGATGCTTCTTTAAATGCAGCAGTTGTTCATTTTGACGCCATGGCACGGCAGGATCCTGAGCATTATGCTTCCTTCTCAGCCAAAGAATTACAAGGGGCTTTTCAAGAGTATGTCTATTCGCTCCTGAACACCGCTAATGAATTGAATGCTGCTGAAACAATAGCCGGAAGGGGAATTTTCGGCTTTTTGATCATGGCGATTACTGCTTGCAAAGAAAATATCGATCGGGGCGGAATGGAAAATACTAAATATCTATATACCCGTTTAACGGACGCAATGCCTTCAAAAGAGTGGGAGGAAATGATAATGGGAGCGATGCACAGCCGCGCGCTTTCTGCAAGGGACAGAATTATTTTATCTGCCCGTTTACCACAGATTTTGGCCTTTATGAAGACAAATCAGCCCGGCCAGTTCAGACAAGAGATGGCTCAGGCAACCTCTGATATGGGCTTTCAATTATCGCTTGGCGATTTCCAACCCTTTGTTTAACGCAACTAACAAAGCTCTGGCCATCCGCCAGAGCTTTGTTAGTTAGTTCTTTCCCACCTTCGGTTATGTCAACAAATTTTTAATCACTTGGTCACAAAATGGTAACTAAGTGACTATAAGGATATATTTCCTTGAGTGGTTGATGAAAATAACATGTTAATAATTACAGTCATTAAATTAAAAAATTGAACATGAAAAAAACACAAAAATTTATTTATACCATTTCCCAAAAATAAAATCATAAAGTTGACTTGTGATCACCTTCATCTTTAAAAGATCTCTCCTTGTTGATATTCAAAGATATCAACTTCGAAAAGATCTTTTAAATCTGAAGCGCTGACAAGTCAACTTTATGGTTTTATTTTTGGGAAATG
>JAJTHR010000038.1 GCA_021298935.1 Parachlamydia sp.
AAAGGAAGCTAGAAGACTTTACACAGAAGGAAGAAATGTGTTAAAGCCCCAAAAAATAATTTCAAAGGGGTTAGCAGAGCGAGGAAAGGAGCACGGCTGCTTTGTTCTGGCGAACGGATAATACCATGGATTGGAATTTTGGGAAAACAGGGACCCCCCCCCCGCGGGCGCGTATGTGCGTATGTATATATGCATAACGAGAAGGAAGAACTATTGGTGAAGGGGAAATTGAGCGGGTTGGCAGTGGTCGGTCTTAGAAAAAATTAAATTAAAGCAAATTTGTGTCCAAAAAAATGGTGGCGATACAGCAGAAATAGAAGCTCGAGTAATGGGTTCCTTTCTTTCTAAACTAAGGGCAGACTTGGTAAAATTCAGTCTGATATTCAATCAGCACAAAAAGTAACGGAAGCAGCAATTGAAATGATAACAGGTGGAACAGCAGTATGTGTCCTGATCGGTATGAGTAAGAATGCCGAAATAGCCAAAGAAAAAGTAAAGGAAAAAATTGAGGACCAAAGAGAAGAGGTAAAAACTCTTGAAAATAAAATAAATAAATTAAAATTTGGCGAAGAGGCGGGTGGAAAATAAGGCAACACGGCAAGCAAAAAAGAAGGCGATGGAAAAAATTTCATATTGGTGTGTGCCCTCAAACACATGAAATCATTGTTGCTGAAGTAACCGATTTGGAAACAGCGGATTGTGAGGTGGGACCTAAGCTTTTAAAGCAGGCTCCAAAATCAGTCAAGACAGCGATTGGGGATGGAGCTTATGACACATGGGATTGCTATAAAGCGGCCTGTCAAAAGAGACAGAAATTAATCGTTCCGCCAAGGGATGGGGCAGTGTTTAATGAAGAGGGAAATCCATGGCAAAAGGCAAGAAACGATGCGATCTGTCAAATTATTGGATTAGGAAATGATGATGAGGCCATAAAACTGTGGAAGAAATTGATAGGATATCACGAAAGATCACTTGTAGAGACTGCATTTTCCCGATTTAAGGGGATATTTGGCCCAAGATTATTTAGCAGAGGCACTGAAAATCAAGAAGTTGAATTAAAGCTCAAAGCAAGCATATTGAATAAAATGACAGAACAAGGAATGCCAATAAGCTTGATGACTTAAGAAAAAAGATAATTTTTAGGATATGTCGGCCGCAGGGAGACTTATCCTACAAGGCCGACCCAATGCAAAAAAAGAAATAATTAATTTTTGTTTATCTTGGAAAAGAATAGGCATGTCAGCTTTTCTTAAATTAACTGAATAGACCATTTCAAGGCTGTACATAAATACGAATAAAAAATTAAAATTAAATTACTATATTTCTCGCTTAAGATAATTTTTAAACACACTCTTTAGCTAAACTTAATCTAGCATCTTACGAGCTTGCTGAAAAATCATTTTTGAGTATTCTTGGATAACATACCAATCATAATCTCTTAGTATTTTCCTATGAAGGTCACGTAATTTCGGTTCTCGAAATTGCGGAATTTTCGTTAGATAGGCTGTTAATTTATCATATAAGTTATCTATTTCGTTTAGTAGCATATCTGAATTCAATTCATTTCTGATTGATCGCCAAGAATGCTGGAAATTTACAATCCAATCATGACATGTATCTTCATTACCCGCGTCATAGTTAACCCAAGTTTCCATTTGAATTTCCGGATTTGCAAAAAATTTTATATATGCATGGATAAATTCGAACAGACTAACGGACATTTCTTTCATATTAATCCCCTAAATTTTATCTGTATTTTAACATTTCTAATAAATCAGCAGCTTGATTTTGGATTTTTATCCAATCTGGGTGATTAATTAAAGCTGAAATATTATCTCCAAATATTTTTCCCCATTCATCATCAAATTCATCTACTTTTTTGAATAAATCATATAAGTGCTGTTTATTTTTTTGTTTTAAGCTTTCTTCGGTAGGTAAAAGCCAAAAATTACATATTTCAGAAAAATTTATAAACCAGTTAGAATAGGCATATTTGTTGTCTGGGGACGTCCAATTTTGTTTTTGGTATGTGGGGTTAGCAAGCTCTGCAATCGAAGGGATAAGTTCAGATTCTATAACATATTGCTGACGTGTTGCAACAATAGGGCGGAGAGCATCTACTAAATCCCTCGCTTTCCCTTGAATTTTTACCCAATCAGGTTGGTTTAGAAATAATTGGATATCATCATCACTATCCAGTATCTTATAAGTGTAGAAATTGTATACCATTTCGTGCAATTCTTTTAAAGACTCTCTATTTTTCTCATCTAATTGGTACTCTTCACCATGAGAAAGCAAAGTTCTAGAAATTTCAAAGAAAACCTCAAATATTTCATAATAGGGCTCTTCTAAACTTGGATTATTTACCCAAATTCGCTCTTGATATTCTGGGCTGGCTAATATTTCAAGAGGAGGAATTAGCAATGTTTTTATGACATTAACATCGTTTCTATTAAACATAGCGGTGTCTTTTTTTCTGTTCTTCAACAAAATAGGATATCATCGATGCCTTCGCCTTCTCATAATCAAATCTTCTCAAACCATAAACCTTTTTACACGGAGTTCGATACCAATCGAATGGATTTCCAAGTACCTCATGGATTAAAAGATGGGTTGCGGTTGCACTTGCTGTTGACAGATTTCCAGTTGATGTGAAGTAACCTCTATCTCCACCTACTTTTATAAAAGGTTGTGCACCTGGCGTAGGATGGTGAGCAATGCGTGTATTATAGTAATGGTGCTCCTTGTGTTGATACAGAATTCCCCCTCCTGAATTTGATAGAGCCAATTCATGACAGTCACATGTAATTCTTTGGATATGGTTAACGATATTCTGAGGAATCTTATTAAATCCTAAATATTCGCGTACAAATTGCAAATCATCTAAATTAAACCAAAATCCTTCAAGCTCTTTACCCGCTAAAATTGTTTTCTTTGATTTCTTCTCACCATCAGGTAAGCTTTCTGGATAATCGGTATTAAGCTTTGTTAAAATATCATCTAGAATGCCAGTATGTTGCTTATTCTCCCATTCAAACTTTTGTTTGTTTTTGTATTCTTTATCAATAAGTTTAGATGAAGTGTGGTAAACAACATAAAACTCATGAAAAATGCGATCCGTGTATTCTAGTCTGGGTGGCATTACTTTTATGAACTCATATTTGTCTTCAGGATTAAAATACAGAAGCCCTAAATCTTCTTTAAGAACCCGTATGTTCCAATTTGAAGGTACATTTGGTCTTTGAAAAAAAGTCCCTTGACTTTCGAGAAGTTCTCTCATCGCTTGATCGTGGTTAATGAAAACGCGGTCGGAATTGATAGTTACTTTCATAATATTTTCTCCGAAAAATGAAGAAAATATCATAATCTATTTTTCAAAGTCAAAATATAAAAAATAAAATTAAATTTTTCAAAAAATGAAGATCAGGCTAATTTAAATGGGCCTTGTAGGATAAGTCTCCCTGCGGTCACCATATCCTAAATTTTTTTATGAAAATTTTAGTGATGATAAAGAAAAAATTGTAAGCTCGTATGCTTCTAACACAAAACGGAGCTTACAATGTCTCGATACAAAGTTCGAAACTGGCCTCAGTATAGCGAATCTCTGAAAAATCGTGGTAGTATTTCTCTTTGGATGAGTGAAGATGCAATTAAAAAATGGCAATCCCCGAAAAGATCCTCATTTTATAGGCGCACCTCAACAATATTCGGACGATGCTATTCTTTGCATGATGGCGCTGAAAGTTGT
>JAJTHR010000177.1 GCA_021298935.1 Parachlamydia sp.
CCGCGCTAACACCGCAAAGAGCACCTGGCCGGCCAATAGATGCACAAATTTCACCACGAAGACTCCCTCAGCTACCCTCAAGTCTTTTAAGTGGAATGGCTCAAAGTTTTGGCCAATTAAATAGACCTGCGCGGCCATTTGAATCTCAAGCGTGCATAGGACCCTCTTTTACCGATGATTTTATCATAAGTGAAAATGAGCTTTTAAAAAATGAACAAAATATCATCGATTCGCTAAATGGCACAGGATTAGTTAAATTGCCCTCTCTTTACAACCAGGTTGTCGAAATTGCGCAGCATTTAAACGCACAGGATGATGATTGGGGGGACGAAGAAGTCAATTTAGATGAATTATCCAGTGAAGCCGTTAATCAATTTCAGTTAACTCAAAAACTGTCTCGCAATAGTCTCAAGGAAGTGATAAAGTACTTTGAGTACCTGAAAGAAAAATTAAAATCAATGCGAGCATTGCTTAATTCGGCCGATGAACCGGTTGAAGCATTGGCGGAAGAGGTTGAGACCTCCTTACAAGATTACAAGGATAATTTGACTAAACCTCTTATTTTTGATCAAGTTTGGACGTTTGATGCGCACCCTATGTTAAATGCCCACTATATTAATTTAAATGAACGGCTTATTCCCCGTTTCCGTAGCCCAGATGAATTCATGCGGCTAAGAGAAGAGGTATTGACTAAAATTCAAAGTTTGTCTGAGAAAAATTTTGAACATGAGTATTACCAAAGTTTGACAGAAATGGCTAAAGAAATGAGATTTCGCCTCCAACTTGTCACTAGATAAAAAAAGGTGAAAGAAATCCTGAAAATAAAGATACTTGGCCAACAATAAATGAACTGTTTATCGGGCAAGTGCTTTTTAATTCTTATGCGTTTATTTTTGTCTATTTACCGATTGTCCTAAGCGGGTTTCTATTCCTTCGTGCTTTTCAGAAAAATTTTCTGGCACAAGGGTTCTTATTTGCCAGCTCGCTTGCCTTTTATGCTTACTGGGATGCCCGCTTTCTCCTCCTTTTGCTCGTTTCGATAGGATTTAATTTTTGTATTGGACTAGTCCTTTTCAGGCCTTTCAGTCCGGGCATTAAAAAGGGGATTATGGCGGGAGCCATTGCCGCCAACCTATCCCTGTTATTTTATTACAAATACTTTGCTTTTGTGTTTGGGGTGTTAGGCGTTCCCTTTTCCAGTGCGGATTCTTTTATTCTTCCGCTCGGGATCTCCTTTTTCACTTTTACACAGATTGCATATTTAGTGGACGTCTATCAAGGTAAGGCAGAGTCTTCTCCCTTTGTTTCATACGGGTTGTTTGTCACAGTATTCCCTCACCTGATTGCGGGCCCGATTTTACACCACAAAGAGATGACAGATCAATTTAAGGCGCTGCAAAAAACTCCCTGGTATTCGGTTGAAAATTTTTCCGAAGGGCTCTTTCTCTTTGTGATCGGCCTGTCTAAAAAAGTCCTGATCGCCGATCAACTTGCCCTTTTAGTCAAACCGATTTTTGATGGGGGAGGAGAGGTTGTCCCCTTTTTTCATGCTTGGTTTGGGGCGTTGACCTATACTCTCCAGCTTTACTTTGATTTTTCCGGCTACTCCGATATGGCTGTCGGCTTAGGATTATTATTCAATCTGCATCTCCCGATTAATTTTAATTCCCCCTATAAAGCGGATTCCATGATTGATTTTTGGCGCCGCTGGCACATTTCCCTCTCCTTATTTTTAAGGGACTATCTTTATATCCCCCTTGGAGGCAATCGAAAGGGGGAATTTTTTAAATGGCGCAATTTGTTTTTAACGATGGTGCTAGGGGGAATATGGCATGGTGCCGGCTGGACGTACATCATATGGGGGTTCTGCCATGGCTCTTTTTTGATGATCAACCATGCGTGGCGCAAATGGGGCTTTGCTCTTAGCTCGTTGCTCTCAAGAGGACTGACTTTGCTGGCGGTCATTGTAGCGTGGGTGATATTTCGCTCTCCTACTATGGAAACGGCCTTTCATCTCTTTAAAGGGATGGCAGGCTTAAACGGAGTCGTTCTTCCTGTTAGTTTGTCTCCCTATTTGAATTTCTTGAGCGGCTTTGGCGTTTTGTTTATGCATTTGGAAAATTCCATTTTTAAAGCTAAAGATCTTCTTTTGCTGGCATTGTTTATCCCCCTTGTTTTATGGGCGCCCAATTCAAATGAATGGAGAAAAACCTTTCAAAATTATAAATATGCCGGGGTCTTTTGCGGCTTCCTTTTTGTGGGGGCGCTCTTGCATTTGAAAGAAGTCACGGAGTTTTTATATTACCAGTTTTAAATCATGAGCCATCATTATTTTATCAAATCATTTGTCTGCACTGTGCTTGTGCTTGCTTCCCTGGTTTTAATCATCAATTGGGGAATCGATCCCTATGGCATTTTAGAAACGCCGACCAGGGAAGGAATCAATAGCGAAAAGCCACAGGCAGAGCACCATCAGCGCTTAGTGCAGGCCGTTAACCTCATTAAACAACGCCCGCATATTCTTTTTATGGGCTCTTCAAGGACAAGGGCAGGCTTGCTGCCTGAACAAATCGTTCCCTATCTGGGCAGAGAAGGATACAACTTAGGCCTCGCTGCCGTGACGGTTGAAGAGCTGCACGCCTATCTTCAGCATGCCTATACCTTGCAGCCCGCCTTAAAGGAAGTGATCATCGATTTGGATCCTTTTATGTTTAACCGCAATCGCAAAATAAACGTCCAATTTGATCCAAAAAGGCTGAATCAAGATAAAATCATTTGGGATGACTATGTGGGAGCTCTCTTTACCTATGATTCATTAGTTAACAGCTTGGCTACGATCAAGCACAATGCGTCCAAGCAATTTTTTCCACCCCTTTCGCAGCCTCCCTATCAAAGCTTAAACCCGGACGACTGGCATTTTTTGCGCGATATTTCCATTGCACATGCCTGGTTTGGCAAATACGAAGTGGATCCTCTTCAAGTTGAACATTACAAAGGAATTGTCCAATTTTGCAAAGAGCGCAATATTGGATTGAAAATGTATTTTTCACCCGCACAGGCTTATTACTGGGAAGTCATCTTTGCAAAAAATCTGTGGCCGGTCTTCGAGCAACTAAAAACTCGGCTGGCGGGCATCCATCCATTTATGGACTTTTCAGGATACAATGAAATGACCACCTGCGGCTCTTTTTATACAGATTGCAGCCACTACACCCCAGCGGCGGGCGAAATCATTCTAGCGCGTCTGTATGCCTCTCCCGAAGAGCAAGGGTTAGGCTTTTTAATGACGGCTGACAAGGTGGAAGGACATTTAGTTAAGATACAAGAGGAGCGGCGTCAGTGGCTTGAAAGCAATCAAGAAGTGAGCAGCCGCATCCATCAATTAATTCGTTAATCTGAAACTAGCAAATATTTTTTGGAATAAAAATGGGAACCATGCCATTCGGGCCATACGTCCACCCAATGTTATAATTTTGTTCTATATAACGAATATGTTCAGGCATTTACCCAATAGTTGCTCCAATAATTGTCAAAATCGCAATTAATGCAATTTTTTCTTCAACAGGTTTGTGTTGATTTTCACTTGCAAGAACGCAGCCGTACTCAAAGCCCGCTAAAGCCAATGCAGCTACCGGCCCAAACGCCATGCCGACTGCTGCAACAGATGCGAGACCAACAGCCGCGACAAGTCCCAGTTCGATTTGAGTATTTATCTTAGTATGATTACTAGCTACAGCAGAAAAACCGCTAAGTGCTAAACCTGCAGCAGCATAACCGACAAAAGGAGACATAGTCATACCTAAAATGAATTTAAAAAGGGAAATTATAGATTTTTTATTCTTTTAAGCACAATAATAAGTATATTTTACACAATAATCGCATCACTAGCTTATACGTTTGTGGTCAACACTCTATGAGAGCAATTAAAGCCCCGTCCTTTAGGTCCATCACCACGTAGCACATCTTTGGAATGAAGAAGTTCCGCAGCCTCCGCTGAATCCTTCACTTTTGAAGCGCTGCGTGCTAACATTTCTTCTTCAAATTCAGTTAATACAATTTCTCTCAATCCAGTTTCTCTCCATTTAGAAAAAGGATTACAGGAGATTGAAATGTTACGAGCCAGTGCCAGCGCATCCAACAAAGCCTGATTTGCACCTTGACCTTTAAATGGACTCATAGGGTGGGCTGCATCTCCAATTAATGTAAGTGCCCCGGCTTTTTCCAATAATTCCGGCTTGAGTAATTCTCGGTCATAGATGGGATAACCTGAAATTTGTAATGGTAGGGTTGCTGATAAAATTTCAGGAATGGGTTTATGCCACTCTGCTCTACGGCACGCTTCTTCTTTAAGTGCCTGAGCTCCTTGTGCACTTAAGGCCTTAGCTTCTTCTTCGGGCATAGGGAAACTAAATTGCCACATGACAGAGTCTAACGAGTAAGGCATCATGTAGATTCGCTCATGGCCATTGACGGTTTGAAACACGGTGGTTGAGTCGAGCAAAGGACTCTCAATACCTTTAAGAGCCTTTAAAGAACAAATACCCAAAATTACTATATAACCCAAGTAACGCAAAGGAGTAACCTTTTCGCCAATCAGCAAGCTGCGCACAACACTACGAACACCATCGGCACCCACCACCAAATCTGCCTTGGCATTCTTCATCTCTCCGTTAACTTGAAAGCTCAGCTCAACACTTTTATCTTCACATTGTTTCAAATTAACTAACCGGTGCCCCCACTGCACAGCATGATGGTGGCCCAATTGCTCAAGCAACGCTAAGCGCAAGGCCTGTCGCGGGATATGCACATTGATACGCTTTGGAGTCTTGTTGATGTTTGAATTCGTCCTCATGCCCCATTCAATAATTTCTTTTCCTTCTGTCGTATGCACCACATGGCGTTTGGAATGACTCCCGCCTTTTAGAGAGAAAATACCGAGTCCTTTAATTGCGTTACTTGCTTGTTGCAAGGTAAGTCCGTAGCCCTGAGCTCGTGCATCGAAGCTGCTATCGCGCTCATAAAGGGTAAAGGGAATGCCGCGATGCAAACAAGCGACAGCCAGCGCTACGCCACCTATACCTGCACCAATAATTGCTACGTGTGGATAATTTTCTGTATCGACTAGAGGGTAAGTGGCAGTAGGAATCAGGCCGGATCCACCGCAAATATCGCATGAATATTGAGTCATTTTAGGACGAACCGCAGCCTTTCCTTCAGCCCGGGTTTTTTCAAATTCATTGATTCTTATTTGATACCGGTGTCTCGCTTTTTTGCGAAGCTTCGTGTCTTTTTTGCCGCGTCCATCACATGTCGGACAAATAGTCCAATAGGCCTCTTTATATTTCACTATTTAA
>JAJTHR010000105.1 GCA_021298935.1 Parachlamydia sp.
AAAAAATATGTTTTATCTCTTCCCATTCTTTATCTTTTAAATCATCTGGGTAGTCGCGTCTCATAAGCTTTTCTCTTTATTCTAAAAGAAAAACTTATAGCAAAATTAAGGTTTTGGGACACGCTCTAATTGTCGTTGACCTGCCATTTTAATTGACGCGAAACAGTTTGAGTCAATTACCGGACGTCCGTTTTTACCAATAACTTTTTTCTCAAGCAATTTATTAACAGCATCATCAGAAATCCATAAAGTTAGGCTTCCACGATTTATTAAAGATCGGTTATATTCTGACCAGTTATCTACTCGGTAACTACTCATAGGCTCTCTCTTGTTGTGGTTAACAGACGAGCCTATCTTTTTTAAAAAAAATTTCTCAATAATTTTAAATCAGTTTTTCAAAATTCTTTAGACATAAAATTTGGGTTACGCAACAAGGCCTATTAATACCTCAATCCGACTCATTTTTAATTAAATTTGATTTAAAAGAAATTGATCCGACTTGGCGCTAATTCGTAAAAAAAAATTCCCCTAGCGGGAAGTCGAACGCCTAAAATAGGCTTTTATACCACTATAAAATTATACAAGGGCATTCTTCCTCATCTGTCGATTCTTCCCATTCAGCATCAGTTAATCTTTCCCCTGTAAAAATATAATGTAACTCTCTAGTGAGATTAATTGGCTTAAATTCAAGTTTAAGTTCATGAAAACGCAGTTCAAGCAGTGGCTGAATATATTTGCGGTAGGTACTAGATACCCTGCTCAGCCTAGACAAGCTGGTATGATCCAGGTAATCAATCACTTCATTAAAATTTTCAAGGTTAAGTTGCCCTAATCTATTATCATCAATATTCATATTTATTTTTTTATTTATATTTTTACACCGTAAAGAATTATATTAAAATTCAATAAAAAAATTCAATAAAAAAATTAAAATAATTATATATTATTAAAGACTGTCTCTGATTTGTATTGATTAACTCACCTCTGCCAAAAAGAGCAAAGTGAAAGCCAAGAGATTTTGAAAAATCAATTAATTCAAAAAGCGCAGCAATATTTTACTAATAACCTGAGTTTTGAGTTTATCTGCTCCTTTTGGCAGAGGTGAGTTACTTAAATTTCTAAAAGACTAAAAATTTTCAGGAAAGAATTTTGCTCCCCATTTTATTTTTTCTACCCTCTCAGTATGGGGAACTAATCGTTTCTTAACAGAGCGCACCCAGGAATCGGGAACATGGCTTAAATGCAATTCAAAAAAAGCATAGCGAAGAGGGGGAGTGTCTGAAAAGCGCTTTTTTTGACGCAGCAAAGATTCCACAAGAATTTGAATGCCTAAGCCCGAATGATGGTATTCCTTCACTAAATAAAGGATCGAATAGCGCAGGGTTTCAGGATCCGTGAGATGAGTCACACACCAGCCGATGATTTCGTTGTCTTTGCGCAAACCCACGCTTGTCCCCTCATCCAGCCGTTCAAGGTCATGAAAAGGCCACAACGGGGACAGAATCTCACCCTGGCCTTTAAGTCTTTGCATGGTCTCCCGGTCCTCCGTCGTCAGGTCTTTCCAAGAAAAAAAAGCCATGCCGGACGGCAGATCAATGGAATAATGCCACCAATTGGGATCAAAGGTAAAGCCATCAAAATAGCAGCGCCACATATAAATTTTCGGAGTCGGCCAACCCGCCCGCTCCAAAATCTTTTCAAAGAGAGGGGCATAATAAGGCTCTTCCAGGAACTCCACTCCTATAACGGTCGCTTTCTCTTCCACGACCAACTTTTCCAGAATTTTCTCGAACAGAGCCCGGCCGATTCCCTTCCCTCTGTACTTCTCATCTACAAACAGAGAGTAAAGCTGAGCCCCCTTATTCTTATAAAAAAAATAAGCGACCGCCAGGCCCACTCGGGTCTTTCCTTCTTGAGCTGAGAGACAAACGAAATGCCCTTTTTCAGGGTCTATCTGTTTAATTTTTGCTCCCTGAAAAATCAAGTCTTTCTGCCCTTCAGGATCAAATTCAACGGGAAAATAGTCAATATTCATAATTATAAATTAGTCTAATAACTAAAATAAATTCTATGTTAAAATAGAGATGAGGGAAGAATTTAAAAATATTTCCACTCTCTGACAATTTTTTATGAACCTGTCTTAAAAGGAGAACGGTTATGTCAGACGTCGGCCAAGTTGGAGGCTCCTCGACCCCCACCTATACCAATTATGCTGAAAGCCCGGTCTTTCAAAGCCTGCCAACAGAAATCAAAGACACATTAATCCGCTCGTTTACTACAAATGAACTCAACGAGCGATTTATTTTTACACCCAGCGATGCACCTGTTTTAGTCAGTCCGAACCTTGTGCTAAGCAGCTCCCTGGATGATTTTTTTAAAATATTAAGCGATGCTAAAATGACTCAGAGGCAGCAATTTGCAGCCTCCGACTTTATTGACCAGCTCACAAGAAGAAAAGATAGCCGCCTAGCGGGTCTTGCTGCTCTTTCTATGGTCGATCAGTTCAAAGTCCGTGATACGCTGGCGGCCCAAAATACCACCAATACGCAAAACCAGATGAATTCCATCCAAGCGCTTATTAATTCGATCGTCGCTGAGACAAGCGCCCAGAATGCTTTAATTAATAATGTCAATGCGGGAACCACCGCGGAAAATGCAGCCAGCCAAGCCTTAGTATCTGCCTATAATGACTATACAGCAAACCTAGGGTCCAATGGCATTACCAATGACGGAAATGGCAACTTCACCATTCCCGCCGGCAAAGAATCGATTTATAATAGTTTAACAACTACCTATCAAACAGCCGTTAATTCTTATAATAGTTTTCGTGCTGTAAAATTTCCAGAACTTCAAAACTACAACTCCTCTACTCTGGCCTATAATAATAGCGCCGCCTCCAATAACAACCAGTTGCAAACCTTTATCACTGCTTATAATCTGCAAGCCACTTTGGATGCGCAAAATGTCGACATTGAGCAGCCCTCTGCGACGACACGCGATACTTCAGGTTATGTCACGCCTCAAACCGCTCCAAGCCTCTTTCCTGGAACCGGCCCGGCAAGCGTTTATACATACCCCCCATCCGCATTCCTGGACAACATTGCCGCTTCAGGCGCCCCAACAATTCCCTCGCTGCCCCCCCAACAAGCCTACGACATCACCCCGCTTAAAAGCACTATCACCAAAAAAAATTATGACGCGACAATTGGTCCATTGGATGAGCAAATCATTAACAATGTCCTCTATTGGGGATTTTTAAATGCCTTAAGGGTTTTCGATCCCGTGCGCGACTACACGCCCGACCCCCTACTTAACATTAAGCCCATGACCCGAAAAGTGGCTCCCAATACAATTATCGACCCCGTAGCACCCGTTCAAAGCCCCTCAACAGCCGCAGGCGCTTTAAGCGTTCAATCCATTGGTGTGGGCTCGCCTCACATTAACGGCCTCCTTGGCAAAGGAGCGCTGCAGCAAGCAGTCAGAAACCTCGGTTTAAACCTCAATGAAGAGCAAATCCAGGAGCTTGCCAATGAGCTGCTTGTCCTGTCCGTCGGTCTCATTAGTGCAAATAGCGGAGAAGCCCTGCTGCCAAGCCTGGAACCCCTCCTTGCCCTCGTCGGTTTACCAAAAGACAGCCCGCTCTTTTCACTGCTTTTTTCCATTTCTTTTGCCAACCGTATACAAGAAGGCATCGGGCAAGGCCTCACGCTCGAAGCATTGAAGGCATTTGTTCAGGGGAGTCCCCTTCTGCAGAATTTAAGCGAAGCCGACCTTGCAGCCCTAGTCGCTTCACTCAACTTAGGCCTCCTCCTCGTTTCAAGCAAACTCATCGAATCGTCTTTAGGCCTCCCCGGCCTGACTGCGCAATTGACACTCCCCTCCCTTCCACCCGAAGTAAGCACAGGGCTTGTCGAAGAAGCCTCTTCATCCTCTCAGAAAGCAAGCGACAATCTAAAAACCCAATTAAGGGATTACTTTACCGAGCAAGGATTCAAACCTGAAGAAGCCGATTTTCTATCCGACTTTGGAACGCGGCTGGCTAAAGAAGATTTGGGCGGCCCCTCCGCCCCCATCATTTCAGAAAGACGTGAAATTCCTCCTGAAATTGGAGACAGCGCCACTGATGATGTCGTGACAGGGTATGAACCCTATATTAATGAAGAAGTTTTAAAAGACTCTGTAAAATCCAGCCTGATTTTATCCGAAGGCCGGGATTACGATTTAGCCAAAGCAGACAGGATTGCCAAGGAGGCAATCAAACGTACCTTTGAAGACAATGAGGAAGCTGTCTCCGCGCAGCAATTTAGAACTTCGCTTGAATCCAATTTGCGCGATTTAGGTGTTCGTTCCTCTGTTGCAACCGAAGTTTCAAAGGAAGCGATTCTTATTCCTCCTCGAAATGAAACACTCAAGCCTGAAGTTTCTCCTGCCCCCTTTCAACCCTTGTCCGAAACAGATATTATTTCTGTTCTCACAAAAAGAGCCGAAGAGTTGATAACCGCCCGTCTGGGGGCGCAGCTCAACAAAAAAATAACTGAAGAGCTGTCAAAAACTCTTTTTGGAATAGCGAATCCCGACTCACGCGATATCGCCCAGGTCAAATCCCCCGTTTCGCTTGTCAATCAGGTCAAAGACCAGCTTGAAGAACTGGATGTGTACCATGAAAGAGAATATCAAGCTGTCCTCCGCATTTCATTTATTGAAACGATCCTTACCTCGGTTGATTTCTATGCCTTTTCTTTGAAAATTATGGATCCTGCCTACTCGCTCATTTACTCAGCCAATATTAGTCCCATGTACGCCGGGCACGAACCATCCAATTGGAAAAAGTCCATCGATATTATCGTCTAAATTAAAAAGGGCCCTAAATAGAGGCCCTTTTTCTCATCTGCCTTTTATACCAAGCGCGAATAACCTGAGTTTTGGGTTTCTCTGCCTGAAAGCTCAAGTAGATTGTGAGACAGCTGGAAAAAATTTCATCAAAGGCAATAGTTTTAACTATTGTCAAGATGAAATTTCTTTTCAGATGGCCGCAAGATGCCTGAATTTCAGGCAGAGAAACTCAAAACTCAGGTGAATAGGTCTTTAAATTTTTCATCGGTATCTTTTACCTCCCAGCTCATTGCTCGATCTTGCAAACTTATCCAAGTTTGCTGCGATCTCCGCAATGTACTGGGACATAAAATCTCGCCGCCAAAAATTTAAGAACCTACCCGCGCGCGGTATACCATTCTTGGATAGAAGCATCCTATCAAAGAGGGATCCAAAAAATGGTCAAAGTCGAGTTAAATAGCATTAGATTTTTTTTTATCTTTTCATTACATTGCTTGCCATGTCAATGAACACTTAAGGTTTTATGAGAAAATTGATTTTATTTTTTTCACTTTGCATATCTTTTTGTCTTTGTGCTGAGCCAGCCATCGATTCGACCAGACGCAAAATGAAGCACCATTTTAAAAAGCGTAAAAATGCTCCGCAAGGCCTTCCGGGACCCCAAGGCCTTCCGGGACCCCAAGGCCCTCCTGGACCCCAAGGCCTTCCGGGGAAGCAAGGAAGCCAAGGTATTGAAGGCATACAGGGAAAGCCAGGAGAACAAGGTCCTGCAGGGATTTTTGAAATAAACTACACTTTAACTCTTCAACAAGAACCTCCCGAAAAAGTGATTGATCATTTAAGTCAGCCTGAATTAGGAGCTTTTTTTCATGTTCCTTTAAATGAAGAAGCAGAAGAGGTCCTGGCCTGGGAAATTCCCATGGAAGGCATTTATCACATCGTATGGGGCTTGATGGGGGGTAAAACGGAGCTTCAATTAACGATCAATGATTTTTCGATTGATTCAATGGAAGTGGATACACACAATCAAACGAATGCCTATTCTTTAATCGTTAGATTAAATGAAGGTGATCAAATCAGCATCAAAAAAGGATGGGATGAGAACTTTGAGTTCGATCAAGACCAAACAGCCTTTTTGATCATCAAACGCATTCATGATTAAAATTGCGGGCGCCAGGCGGCCCGCTTAAGACACCTTGCAAGGTTCAGGATGATTATATATATTTTCAAATAAATAATTTCTATAAACGGAATGACACAAAAAATATTCTGTGATTAAATCCATTAATTCTGAGGGAAACACATTCTTGGATCTAACTTCACGCAAAGCCTTTATTTGATAAATCATTTTATATTTAAATTTTTTAATATCATGCTGCAAGGCCATCAAATCGCAAGGAATCTGAAAGGCTTCATCCCCAGCAAAAAATTTACAGTGTTTTAACTGACCAGTTAATTCATTCTTTTTAAGCTCAGTCAGCGGCAATGAAAAAATCCATTCTTTCACTAGTTCGATGTTAATTAAACTCCCATAGACGCTTAAAAGCTCGCTTTTGTTTCTTTCAGCTGATGGCCCTTTAAAAGAAAGGGACAATCCTTTTTTTTGACTCATCAAGGCCCAGCCAAGCCCTCTATTAGGAAGATGCAGACAGCTATTAAACAAAGCAATTAAACCATTAGTGCCTTTTTCATAATGAGTCGATTTCCAAAAATCTTCGGCTTTTACTTTAATAAGAAAAAGATGCGGTTGAAAAATCTCCACTGTGTGCGCCTGACGAGCTAAACGGAAGCCCACCCCTTCCTTAATCAAAAATTTTTCAATTTTTCCATTAGTGGATGCATCATTGGAAACAATGTAAAATCTTTCCGGTCGCGACGGATAACAGACAAAGGAAGCTGGATGAACAGTATTCATTATTTACCTATTAAAGTTTAATATAATCTAAATTTATTTTATTTTAACCATGTAAATATAGTGTTAATATTTTATTAATTAATAGTTATTAAATTAGAATTATTTTAAACAAATAAAAAGCAACTAAATAGGATTTTAAAATCACTAGAAAGAGTATTCTAGTTAATGAAAAGATCAATTTTTATTCAAATTAGAGTAAGATAGAATCGAATTCTATACGGCGAATAATATTCAATCATGCAAGTTGGGCTGACGGCTGGCTTTAAACCTTTCCAATTGTGAGATCTACCCTACGGTTAGATAAGATAACTTGCTAAAAGCAGCTTGACTGAAGTAATACCATTTCCCGAAATTAAAATCATAAGTTTGACTTATGATCACCTTCATCTTTAAAAGATCTCTCCTTGTTGATATTCAAAGATATCAACTTCGAAAAGATCTTTTAAATCTGAAGCGCTGAAAAGTCAACTTTATGGTTTTATTTTTGGGAAATGGTATAACTTTTAGGAAAGCTTTTGCACAAGCTGAAGTGTGTTACCATCTTTATCTTTAATCGTCACTTTTCTTTTGGTAAAAATCACTGAGAATCGGCCATTTGGCGATCAACAGAATCGGCCATCCTATCGCGATCATTTAGAATCGGCCATTTGGCGTTTTCGTTTGATCCACAAGTGCGCAATCACTCAGAATCAGCCACCCTTTTCATCAAGTTGAGTTTCATTTTTATTAAAGATTTTACTTCTC
>JAJTHR010000289.1 GCA_021298935.1 Parachlamydia sp.
AATTTTTGGCGGCGAGATTTTATGTCCCAGTACATTGCGGAGATCGCAGCAAACTTGGATAAGTTTGCAAGATCGAGCAATGAGCTGGGACGCAAAAGATGCCGATGAAAAATTTAAAGACCTATCCGCGCGTGGTATATTAAGGGGGAGGGGGGTCTAGAAGGCATTTGGCGATTAAAAGCCAGCTATTGATCACGTATTTCTATTGCGTTTTTTTGGGTTGTTAAAAGCTTCAGGATATAATCGCGGTTTGCATACAGATAATCAAGGCCGGATAGAAATGCATAGGCGGCCGCTCCTCCGGCAATTAACATGCTGTTTCTCTGTAAAGCCTCTGCATGCAGCGTTCCGAGGGTATAGGGAATGAACAAAAGAAGGATGGAAATGGACGCAGCAGCCTGAACAACAGCTTTAATTTTGCCGCTTGGCCGGGCAGCCAGTGCATAACCCTTCAGGGCGCAAATGGTCCGCAAGGTGCTTATGACGGAATCTCTGTAAATAAAAACAAAAATAATGAACACGGGCAGGCTGATGGGAGGCAATGTAAATGTAAGGAATACGGATGTGCGATAAATGCTGTCAGCCATGGGATCGAAGAGTTTTCCAAAGTCTGTCACCTGATTATACTTCCTTGCAATATACCCATCAAAGGCATCAGAGAGCTCTGAGATTCCTAATAAAAAAAGGAGGAGGTAAGGAAGGGCGATCAATGGGATATTCAGGCTCTCATATTGCAAATAGACAAGCAGAAAAATTGGACTAATAAAAATTCGAAAAAAAGTCAGAAAATTTGGAAGGCTCAACTCTAACCTGCTAATAGTTTTGGATTAAATAGGGTATCTAAATATGATCTAGGCTGCCTTGTTGCTATAAATTGCATTTAAAGTCACAAATAATTTTCTGAAAGCGAATATTTTTTGTGGCTTTGTCGGTCTTTTATAGCACACAAATCAGACGATCGGATTTCATAGACGCCCTCTAAACAAACTGGCCCAATGAGTTTACTACTGATGGAATATTCATTCAAATAATTTTGGTCTACAACATATTTAATATTTTATTATTACACCAAATGACAATAGAGCTAAGTATACTTAACGCGATGTAGATTTTTGACAAAAGAAAATAACCGCAGGAGCAACAGAACAGGAGAACACAGAGCAACAAGAGCAAATTTATGCTAATCACTTCTTCAAATTTTCAATTGAAAATTTGCCAGACTATCAATTAAAAGAAACTCTTAATTGATATCTAGCTCCGTTGCTTCTCTGCGCTTTCGGCTGCTTTGTGTTTAATTTTTTATCGTTAAAAACTCGCACATTGCGTGTACTTAACTTGCTTGTATGACGCTCTTATAAACAGATAAGTATTCATTGGAAGATTGATTCCAACTAAAATCGATACTCATCCCATTGATCATTAGTTGCCGCCATTTGTCGGGTTCGTCGAACCAGCAGCGAATTGCACGGTCAAGAGCGACGTCAATTCCGGCATCAACCGGGTCATCGAACACATATCCGTTCGTTTCCTCAAAGGGTTTTCCTGAATGATCCACATCAAAAATCGTATCGGCAAGGCCTCCCGTGCGACGCACAATGGGAACCGTCCCATATTTCAGGGCGATCATTTGGGTCAGGCCGCAGGGTTCAAAAAGCGAAGGGACGATTAACATGTCCGATCCAGCATAGATCAAATGCGCTAAATCTTCCTGATGGCTTAATGCAAGGTGAATGTGGGGATGATCGGCATAAAAATTTTTCAAATGATGAAATTCCGCACTGATAGAAGCAATCGGGCTTGTTCCGAGCAGGATAAACTGTCCTTTTTTTTGGGCAATATGCCGAATCGTATGCTTGATAAGGTCAATTCCCTTTTGAGGAACGAGGCGTGTAATGCAACCAATAATCGGGCGATGGTCTTCTTCTAAAAAAAGCTTCTCGCGCAGCAATTTTTTAATGAACCCCTTCTTATCCAGTGTATTGCGATCTTTTTTATTGGCAGGCATTTCACGGGGAGAAAAGTGGGCAGGTAAAAAGCGGTCAATTTCAGGATTCCAGTACGTGTAATCGATCCCGTTCAAAATCCCGTTGAATTTCTCTTTATGCGTTATAAGGGTCGATTCAAGGCCTCTCCCTTTATCTCCACTTAATACCTCCTTGGCATAATTGGGCGACACGGTAGTAATCCAATCAGAATAAACAATGCCTCCCTTCATTAAATTAACAAGATCGGGGTACAGATTGTCTTGTAAAGCCTCGCTTTTATGGAAATGGTTTGGGTCAAGTCCGACTTTTGATAAATCCTCTCGGGCACATTTTCCCTGGTATTCCATATTATGGATCGTAAAAACAACTTTAGGTTTATTGTATCCCAGCTTCCTGTACATCTCCTTGTATAGAGGAGCCATGATTGCTGTTTGCCAATCATGAAGGTGGATCACATCGGGAGTAACAGGCCTTTTAAACATGAATTCCATCGCTGCACGGGAAAAATACAAAAAGCGTTCGATATCATCTTCACAGCCATAAAAGCATCCGCGATTGAAAAAAAAGCGGGGATGGTGGGGTTCGATAAAATAGACTTTTAAATTTTCTACCCATCCAATCCAGATCGTATTATTGAACCATTCACCATTGTAGTAAGAAAGGAGCTCAAGCTGGTCAATCGCCAGATCCCTGATCTGTTCGCTGTCCATGCAGTCGTATTTTGGAAGGATGATATCGACATCATGTCCTTTCCATGAGAGTTCACGGCATAATCCCAAAATAACGTCTGCAAGCCCGCCCACTTTTGCTAAGGGAGCGAGTTCAGTTGCAATGTGCACAATATGCATGATTACCCCATAATCGTCTTAAATACTGCAGCATACAGATCAATAGATGAGGAAGTAAAGGAAATTATACCTAATTATGAACCTATCCCACTAAGAATTGGGAGGGGCAAATTATAGGATAAAAAAACAAAAAAAAGAATTTCTCATATTTTTCCACTTGAAATAAATCGGGGAAATTCTTACCATACTATTTTAAGTTTTTATTGCTGGGGTGTCGCCAAGCGGTAAGGCAGCGGTTTTTGGTACCGCCATGCGGAGGTTCGAATCCTTCCACCCCAATTAGCTACGAACGAGTACTGAATGTCTGTGCGAGATTCTGCGTTTCTGTTATTTGCCGGATCCTCTCATTTAAAGTTGGCAAAAGAAGTCGCCGACATACTGAAAATTCCCTTAGGTCAGATTCAGTCAGATAGCTTTCCCGATGGGGAAATTTCAGTGCAAATTTTAGAAAGTGTGCGCGGAAAAGATGTTTTTGTCCTTCAGTCTGTGGCTTTGAATCCCAATTTCTATTTAATGGAATTGCTGATTATCATTGATGCCTTAAAGAGGGCCTCAGTCAATAGCATCACAGCTGTGATTCCCTACTTTGGATATTCCAGGCAGGATCGTAAGGACAAGCCCCGTGTGCCCATCACTGCCAAGCTGGTCGCTAACCTGTTAACGACGGCTGGAGTGACAAGGATTTTAGTCGTTGATCTGCACGCAGGTCAGCTGCAAGGGTTTTTTGATATTCCCGTTGACCATGTGCATGGTCATCTGCCTTTAATTGAGAGCTTAGAGGGAATTGATAGAAACAATTGTGTTGTTGTAGGTCCCGATATAGGAAGTGTTAAAATTGCCCGCGCTTTTGCGAAAGAGCTGGCAGTTGACTTTGCGGTCATCGACAAATGCCGTTTAAATACGGAAGATGTGGAAAGTGTGACCCTGATCGGAGATGTAAAAGGAAAAGATGTACTTCTCGCTGACGACATGTGCTCCACTGGAGCAACTTTAGCGTCAGCAGCGAAAGCATGCCAAGAGAAGGGAGCGAACCGCGTTTTTGCTGCGATCACACATGGAGTTTTAGTCGGCTCTGCAGTTGATCGTATTGAACAAAGTCCGCTTGAATGCGTGTGGATGACAAATACCATCCCCGCCAACGAACGTTTAAATGGCTCTACCAAGCTAAAAACCGTTTCCATTGCCCCTCTTTTGGCTCATGCGGTCCAATGCATTGCATGGGATGAATCAATTTCCTCTTTATAAATAAATTGATATGGCCTTCCGCTTGAAAAGTGGATTTGTCATTTACAATGTTAACTTTTGAAAATTTTTATCCTTTTTGGGGGATTTATGAAAAAACTGCAATCAATAGCTCGTACAGGGAACAGCAAAAGCGAGGTCAATAGGCTTCGACGCGAGGGTTACGTCCCGGCCGTTCTTTATGTCAGAGGGAAAGCAGGTGAAACGCTCGCAGTGAAGCGCTCTGAGTTTGATGCCTTTTTGCGTAATGTTAAGCCTGGCCACTTGCCCACATCCCTTTTTTCTTTAACGGATGAACAGGGAAAAGAACGCAAGGTTCTTGTCAAAGATATTCAGTATGCCATCACAACTTATGATGTGACGCATTTGGATTTTGAAGAGCTGCTGGATGAACATAAAATCAATGTCAAAATCCCGATCGAATGCACAGGCGTTGTCGATTGCGTAGGGATTAAGCTGGGCGGCGTTTTGCGTCAGGTCATCAGGCACGTCCGTGTCCGCTGCCTGCCAAAAGACATGCCGGAATTTTTTCAGCTTAACATTAAAGAATTGGGGCTGAAGCAGTCAAAGCGTCTGAAGGATCTTGAAATTCCCGAAAGCGTGCGCCCTTTGGTCAATTTAAACGAAGTTGTTGCCGTTATCGTTAAACGATAAATAAGTAATATATGCCTGCAGATCCTGTTTATCTTTTCGTCGGTCTTGGTAATCCGGGCGCCGAATACGAAATGACCCGGCATAACTTGGGTCATTTAGTCGTGAAGGCATTTGGGAAGAAAATGGGATGGCCCTTTAAGTTGGATCGTCGCTTTAATGCCTTGGTTGCCAAGGGGATGAAAGGTAGAGCTTCGATTCACCTGCTATTGCCAATGACTTATATGAATTTAAGCGGCACGGCAGTCAGGTGCTATCTTGACTTTTATAAATGGCCGGCACAAATCATCACTGTCGTGACAGATGATATTGCGCTTCCATTTGGAAAGATGCGCCTTAGGGCAGCGGGGAGTTCAGGCGGGCATAACGGCTTAAAAAGCATAGAGAACCACCTTGGTAAGAGCGATTACGCTCGATTAAGGATGGGGATTGGACATCCCGGAGAGAAAGAGCTTGTGAGCTATGTACTCGAGCCATTTGATCTTCAGGAGATAAAGGAATTAGAGAGTTTTATCGATCGAGGAATTGTTGCTTTGGAAAGCCTTATTCAAGTAGGCCTGCCAGAGACGATTAGTAAAATTCAGCAGATTTAACAAACCCCTTATTAAGGGTCAGGAGAAATACGCATGGATCAAAACAGACAGAACCTTTACGAAGGCATGTATGTCATAAGCGCAACATTAAGCGATGATGCTCGCAATAAAGCATTGGACAGGATTCAGGGTGGAATCACAAGCCGCGGTGGAGAAGTTAAAAAAATCCACGAGCAGGGAAGACGCCGGCTAGCCTACGAAATTGAAGGGCATCGTGAAGGATACTATTATATTGTTTATTTTACAGCCCCTACCGCTTCAATCACGGAGATGTGGCAAGAGTACCATCTCAATGAAGATTTGATCCGCTTTATCACATTACGTGCAGAAAAAGTGATGGAAAAAATCGAATTCAAACCTTTAGCTGAGCAACAGTAAGGAGCAGAAAATGATTCAAAGAAAACCAAAATATACGTCAGATTATCCCGATTCCCGTTCAAAAAAGAGGAAACGCTGCCCCTTTACTGCTGCTGGCGTCCGGGAAATTGATTATAAAGACATCGATACCCTCATTAAATTCATTACTGAAAGAGGGAAAATATTGCCAAGACGTATTACAGGCGTATCGGCTTACCATCAAAAAAAATTGACAGCTGCAATCAAACGAGCCCGCCAAGTGGCTTTGTTGCCTTTTGTCGCTGAAGTATAAGAAATTTTACGAGGAGTAAACAAATGGCAACGCAAATGTTACTACTAAAAGATGTCGACGCGCTTGGAAGAAGCGGCGAAGTCGTTCAGGTTAAGCCCGGATTTGCACGCAATTACTTATTGCCGCAAGGATTGGCTGTTACTGCAAATAAAAATGCCTTGCGCATGCAGGAGCGTTTAAAAGAGGAGCGTGCGAAGCGTGCGGCTCACGATAAGCAGGAATCTGAAGACATTGCAGCTAAAATCAACGGAATAACGCTGACAAAAGTTGTAAAAGTAGACCAAGAAGGCCACATGTATGGCTCTGTCACAATTGGAGATATCCAGCACCTGATTCAGGACAATTTTCAGCAGGATGTGGATAAGAAAGCCATTCAACTGAAGCATGCCATCAAGGCAACTGGTGTCCATACGATCAACGTCAAGTTGAAAGAAGGGGTCATAGCCTCCTTCCATTTAAAAGTGATGTCTGAAGAAGGCCACAAGGCGGCGACTGAAGAACAGCAGCCAACGGCTTGAGGATAAGAAAACGTTATGCTGCGCTTATTTTCGCCGGCAAAACTCAATCTTTCATTAAGCCTGATCGGCAAGCGGCTAGATGGTTATCATGAGCTCTCGTCGCTTTTTCAAACGATTAGTCTAGGGGATTGGATTAATTTCCAACCCCATTCTTGTGATTTACTCACCTGCTCGGATCCGCAGGTTCCTCTGGATTATACAAATCTTATTTTAAAAGCCATTGCCCTCTACAGGGAAAAAACAGGTTTGAACTTCGGGTTGAAGATTCATGTTGAAAAACGTATCCCCTTGCAGGCGGGCCTCGGCGGGGGGAGCAGTAATGCGGCGACCACATTATGGGCTTGTAATGAGTTATTTGGCAAAAAGGCGTCCGAATTTGACCTCAGGCAGTGGGGCGCTGAAATCGGCTCCGACATTTCCTTCTTTTTCTCTAGCGGCCTGGCCCATTGCACTGGAAGGGGTGAACATGTGAATTCCCTTGCCCCCACCCCTGCCATTAAACTTTGGGTGGTCAATCCTCTGATCGGCCTATCGACGGGGGAGGTTTTCAGTCATGTAGAACTGTCTCACTGCAGCGGACAAATAGCCCCGGACGCTTACACAAATGATCTTGAAAAAGCCGCCTTTAAGCTAAGGCCCGAATTAAAAGAGTTAAAAAAGTTGTTATTGCAGTGCGGGTTTGAAAAAGTAGTCATGACAGGAACAGGTTCTTCTTTGTTTTGTTACGGCAATGCGCAGCTTCCTCCATTGCCTGCGTGTAATGCTTATTCTGTCGTCACAATTTATCGCAAAAAAGAGAGATGGTACTATGAAGAAACAGCGTAATCCTTTAATTGTCATTACCGGGGGTGCCGGTTTCATAGGCTCCTGTACTGTACGCTATTTAAACGATCTTGGCATTCACGATATCGTGCTGGTGGATGAGCTGGGCCAAACAGAAAAATGGAAAAATCTCACGCAAAAAAAATATTTGGATTTTATTGTCAAAGAGCGCTTGTTTGATTGGCTGAAAGGGCGTGAAGCGGAGATCCAGGCATTTATCCATTTAGGAGCTTGCTCGGACACGATGGAAACGGATGGTTCCTATCTTCTCGTAAACAACTACCGTTACAGCGTCCTTTTAGCTGAATATGCGCTAAAGAATAATCAGCGGTTTATCTATGCCTCTTCTGCTGCGACCTACGGAGATGGCAATCAGGGTTTCAGTGATCAGGGAAGTGCTTTTTTAAATTTGGAGCCTCTCAACATGTATGGCTATTCGAAGCAGATGTTCGATCAATGGGCTTTCCTTGGGGGAGTGTCCGACCAGCTAATCGGCCTCAAATATTTCAACGTTTTTGGCCCCAATGAAAACCACAAGGGGCGGATGGCATCGGCCATTACCCGCATGGTTCCTGCCATCTTAAGGGGTGAGCCTGTGAAGCTATTTAGATCCAATGATCCGTCAAACTATGCCGATGGGGAGCAAAAAAGGGATTTTATTTACGTCAAGGATGCGGTGCGCATGACCTGCGCTTTTTTAAACGAAAAAGCGGGCGGGCTTTATAATGTGGGAAGCGGGGAAGCGTCGAGCTGGAATGCCCTTACACATGCTGTATTCAATGCCTTAGGTCACGAGCCGCGCATCGAATACATTGAAATGCCTGCCAGCTTGTTGAATAAATACCAAAATTACAGCCGGGCTGATATGCGCAAAACGACTGAGGCTATTGGTGAGAACGCCCGCTGCATGCCTTTAGAGGATGCCGTTAAAGACTACGTCCAAAATTATCTGGCATTGGGTAAGACATGGTAAAATATTTTTCAAAAGAATATTATTCTTCTTGAGCTTCCTTATGAGGGAGGGATTGATTGTGCCACATTAAATGCGAGACATTTGTACCTATATCTGTTAAGCGAGTTTCGATTACAGCAACGCGTGTGTCCATTGAATTAAAACGCTCATCCATCCTGTTAAGCTTATTTTCAATTGTAAGAATACGACCTTCCAATGAATGAATGCGAGAATCTAGAGAATTGATACTTAATTCTATTTTTACTAGCCTTGCTTCAATTCGATCAAATCTATCATCAATATTTTTAAATTTATCATCAATATTTTTAAATTTATCGTCGATAGTTTTAAATCTATCATCTAAGTTTTTAAATTTATCATCAATGCACTTAAAGCTATTATCAATTCGTTCTTGATTTTTACCAAAACGATAGAATAGAGCAAGTAGCATTGTAAAAATACCGGTTCCAAACAAGGCAACCATTAATTCAATTTTTGTCATGAATTTCCAAAGGTGTAAGGGAAGCTTTACAGTTTTATTTGTAGCATTTAGAGGTTTATTTGTCATCAATTCCATATACAGAAATTGCTTAAAAAATTGATTTCTGCCAGCTTCTCCAAGCTGCAGTCTTTGAATCTGTATGCATGCAAACTTTTTAATTTTAGCTGCTTCCGCATCAATCTGCTGATTTAAATTCAGGGCGTCTACTTGCACTGGTGGGTCAATTTTAAAATGGCTTAGGGTATAAAACTGTTTTTGTTGTAACATTTTTAGGAGAGTAAAATAGTTGGATTAATTCGTTTAATTTGTTATTTTTACTTAAAATTTAGGTTGTTATGACTATTGCACAATCATTATCCTCTCTAAAACCTGCCAAGATCTTAGTTTTAGGCGATTTACTTTTAGATTCTTACATTATTGGGAAAGCCAGGCGCATTTCGCCTGAAGCGCCGGTGGCCATCGTCCATGCGCAGGAAGAAAAGCACTTGCCTGGGGGGGCCGGAAATGTGGTTTTGAACTTGCTCTCCTTAGGTGCACAAGTGAGTATCATTGGGCGGGCTGGCCATGATTGGGCAGGAGAATTCTTATGCCAGGCCTTTCATGAAGAGGGGGCGACCAGGCAATTGATCGTCAAGCAGGATAAGTACCAGACACCCATAAAAAAACGAATCATCGCCGAAAATCAGCAAATCGTCCGGGTCGATTTTGAGCATATCGAACCGTTAAGCGAGATTTTGGAACAGCAGATTATCGATGCCCTGCCCGCTTTTTTAGAAGGGATTCAAGTAATCGCCCTTTCCGACTATGGAAAAGGTTTCTTGACACCGACCCTAATTCAAGCTGTCATCCAGGAAGCCAAGGAGCGTGAAATCCCGGTCATCACAGACCCTAAAGGTAAAGATTTTGCCAAATATGTGGGAACGACTTTAATCAAACCTAATTTATCCGAAGCGTATGCAGCCGCCGGGCTTTCTTCTGAAAAGCCGCTTGAAATGGTGGCAGAAAAACTTTTAGCCTTGACTCAATCTGAATTAATCATGATCACCCGTTCGGAAGAGGGAATTACATTTTTTGAAGCAAATGGCTGCCGGCATGATTTTTCCGTCCAGGCCAAAGAAGTTAAGGATGTCACAGGAGCTGGCGATACAGTGCTTGCTATGCTGGCGTTCTCCCTTGCAAACCGCCTTTCTTTTAAGGAAGCTGCAGAGCTATGTAATATTGCCGCAAGCCTGGCTATCGAGCATTTAGGATGCGCACAAATCAGTCTGAAGGATGTGGTTCAGCATGTATTAAAGCATAAAAAGATCTTCGGGCAGGATGATCATGCTTTGCTTGGGAATACCCTTGCTCAATTCAATCTGTTAATTATTTCAAAAATGCAGCCCCTTTGCACCCTCCTTTACCAGGCAATCAAGGCGCTTGGTGCGCAGCAGCCCTTGGCTCTTATTATCACCGACCCATCAGCGAGCCCCTCAAGTGTGGAAATGCTTGCATCCTTGAGCGAAGTGCAGTATGTAATGACTCTTTCAGATCCCTCTCAAATGTTGGGACAACTGGGGAACTCTATACAAGCCTTTATTTTTCAAAATGAAAAATTACAGCTCCTTGAGGAACAAAATGAATATCAATGCCCCCTATGATTGGAAATGTCATCCTGAAGCCGAACAGTGGCTCCTAAGCCAGATTGAACGCTTGTCATTCGGCCATCCAGCTCTTTCGCAGCTTGAAAAAGAGCTTTTTTCACAAACAAGCACCCGTCTTTTTGATTGGATCGATTATATTGCGATTAGAGAAAGTGCAACCGATCAAAAAAGATTTGTTGAACTCGGGTTTGAAAGGAATGAAGAAAAAGGGACGACCATCTTCCACCATCCGGGCGCACAATTTCCTCGCGTTATTTTTCAACCAGCGGAAGGAATTGCCGTAAATGTTGATTCAATTGCCGATTTCATCATGGCCCGAGGAGGTAATTCCTCTTTGATTGAGGGAGTTCCTTTTGGCAACTTTAGACGCTGCCTAATCAGCCGGGAAGGGGATTTTCATTTATGGGCAGTGGAACGGCGCGGGACGCAAACTGTTTTTCCCACACTAGAGGATGAGCAAACCCTTCAAAGGTATCAAAGAGCGCTGGAAAACTGGCAAACACGTTGCCGGGCTAATTCTATGGAAGAAAAAGCAATGGAAGAGGCTTTACAGCTAGTGGAAAAGATGGTCGAAGAGGTCGGCCAACACCGAGCTGCCTGGACTGTTTTGGAGGGGGAGCGCCGTTATTGGCAAGCAAGGAATACAGCGGGCCAGATCCAAAAAAATCGGCAGGACCGCTTGGGGCTCGGATGGGCCAACCATGATCATCACACCTTTCGCTCCTCCAGGCAATTTTTTTCGCAACTTGTCCGTCTGTTTGAAAGACTGGGTTTTACTTGCCGTGAAAAATTTTATGCCGGAGAGGAAGCCGGGTGGGGAGCACAAGTAATGGAAAATACTGCCTGCCGCCTCGTTCTCTTTTTAGATGTTGATCTGGATCCGCATGAAATTGCAGGGGACATCGCGCATGAGCCTTTGCCTGCACTTGATCAATTGGGCACTATTGGACTATGGTGCACATTGCATGGCGACTCAATTTTAAAGGCGGGAATGCACCATTTGGAGGCACAATTTTTATTTGAAGAGCTGACGGAAGACCTTTCAAAATCAGGGATAAAAATGATGAAGCCTTTCAGCCAATTTCCCTATTTGAAACAAGCCTTTACTGCCGGCGAAATGTGGCCTGTTGATCCAGAAAAAATTAAGGCTTTGCTTGCTGAGAATAAGCTCACAGAAGAGCATGCGCACAAATTTCTTACCCATGGAGCCCTCGGCAGCCACCTGGAAAACCTGCAAAGACGAGAAGGCTATAAAGGATTTAATCAAAAAAATGTCAGCCTGATTATTAAAAAAACAGATCCACGTGAAGCTACATCATAAAAGAAAGCATTTTGTGATCGGGAAAAGTCTGCTAGAGAGAGACTCAAAAAAGCTGGCTGGAATGAAAATTATTTAACAGAATTTATACCATTTCCCGAAATTAAAATCATAAATTTGACTTGTGATCACCTTCATCTTTAAAAGATCTCTCCTTGTTGATATTCAAAGATATCAACTTCGAAAAGATCTTTTAAATCTGAAGCGCTGACAAATCAACTTTATG
>JAJTHR010000124.1 GCA_021298935.1 Parachlamydia sp.
AAAGTTGGCTTGTCAGCGCTTCAGATTTAAAAGATCTTTTCGAAGTTGATATCTTTGAATATCAACAAGGAGAGATCTTTTAAAGATGAAGGTGATCACAAGTCAAATTTATGATTTTAATTTCGGGAAATGGTATTATTTGAAAGATTAATGAATGACCCGGCCACGCAGGGTAAAAGCTATTTGATCAAAGGGAAAGAGCAGTTGGGTAAGGAAATTAGAAAATTGCTTTATGAAGCCATGTATCGTTTTACAGACCAGTTCCAAAAGCGATTGGCCGCAAATAAAAATGCGACAGAGGTGCTGAGCAAAGCGGGCAATGCAAAGCTGTCGGCCGGGTCAACTAGAACCCTTGTGGGAACGCTTGCAATCATGCCTACCGGAACAACCATTAAGATCAAATAGCGAATGCCCGGTCCATATAGCTTGTCGGGGCGTTGTCCCATTTTAAAAAAGGTAAAGTAGAGTTCATGAAAATGTTCAGCTCTCGTAATTAGCAAAGCGATTGTAGCGAAAATGACTCTTGTCGAATAAAAGATGGCGAGGGCTGCCGGGACAACGATAAGGATCAAGAAGGCTCTAAGCCACGTGATGCCGCCATCCACTAATGAAAGGCTCCATAAAAGCCATGAAGCAGCAAAGAGGGCGTTCAGAATAAAGCCGCATTGGAGCCTTTGCGCTGTCATCAATTGTTGAGAACTTACCGGCCTTAATAGAAGAAGGTCAAGGTCGCGATAGGCAATTTTTTCCGAAAATACATCAAAGTTATAGGCAAATAAAATCATTTGCAAGGCATCTACTAGAAAGAGGACACCAAGGAATACACGCATCTCAGTGATTCCCCAACCTCCCAAATCATTGACATGAAGATAAAGCGCTTCGAATAAAATAATTTGCATGCTGTACCACAGAATGTCATTAAAAAATTGAAGTCCTAAATTAAAAGGAACCTGCAAATCTGCAATGGCGCTTAATTTAAAAAGACTCCATTCCAGTCTTAACATTTTTTTTAATGTTGACAGCATCCTATGCTCCTGTGCCACTGTAGCGACGCAATCCCTTTTTCCATATGAAGGCGGAAAGTAATCCGAAGAACAGCCCGCCGATTGCCAGGCTGAGGAATCCTCTCATAAAAATATCTAATTCAATGCGTCCGGAGAGAAAGGAGGCAGGCAAATAAATCCCGCTGCTAAACGGCAACGCAATGATCCATTCACGTAAAGGGGAGGGGAGCAGATCCAATGGCATTAACTCCCCCGTTAGAATCCAGATGATCATATTTTTAGAGGTATTCAGGCTGTAGACATTATCATAGAAAAAAGCCATTGAGGCTACGGCAAAGTGCAGAGAAAAAAGAATAATCACATAGGTGAAGCCCATGAGTAAAACAAGGGGCAGTCGATCCACATGAAAAGGAAGATTCCACATCCAGGCAATGAATAGCATGACTGGGATCATTGCAAGGGCGGTAACGAGCTTTTGTCCTAACAGCTGACCCAAGTGGTATTCGTAAAACGAGCCTGGCCGCAATAACAAAGCATTGACTGCTCCGTTGTTGATTTCAGAAATCATCGCTCGCTCGAAACGCCAATTAATGCTTCCTAATTGGAGGATCGAGTAAAGGAAATACCCTAAATAATAGCTGACAGGAAAGCCGCCTAATTGATTGCTCCCGGAAGCTTTAATCAAGCCTGACCAGAATGCGGCCTCGACCAGGAAAAAGCAAATAGGTACCAAAGCCACCCCCATCACAAAGTCGATGGGATAGGCAAATCTACTTACTATACCGAGCTTTATGCAGGCTAGATTCCTTTTCAAGAAATGTGCGTATGACATCTTCAAAATCCGGTTCTTCTATTTTTAAGTCATGAAGGGGCGTTTGGGTTGTAATCACTTTTAACGCATTAAAAAGTTCTGCCGAAGTCAGCGAATGATCGAATACAAGCGATCCGATGGGTATTTTTAAGTGAGGGGAAATCATCAATTCTTGTGTCAATGGAATTGTAAATTCAGCGACCAGTCTTTTTGTGGTGGGCGTTAAAGACATGAAATGATCGACAGTCCCATCATAAGCAATGGCCCCATGGCTCATAAGAAGAAGACGGTCGGCTAGCAGTGCAATATCATCCATATAGTGGCTTGTCAGGATAATTGTAACGTCTGTGCCTTTCAGCTCCTCCAAAATAAATTGACGGATGTTTGTTTGAGCCACAACATCCAGCCCGATTGTCGGTTCATCAAGAAAAAGTATTTTTGGCGAGTGAAGAAGTGACCCGATGAGTTCCATTTTCATCCTCTCTCCCAGACTTAAACGCCGTAAAGGAACTTTAAGCAGATGCATGCAATCTAATCTGTTGGCCAGGTGATTGACGCGCTTTAATGTGTCAGTTTTATTTAAGTCGTAGATTGTGATCAGCAGATTAAAGCTATCGCTTGCGGGAATATCCCACCATAGCTGGTTTTTTTGCCCTAAAAGCAGGCTGATCTGCCTTAAAAATGAATTCGAACGTTCCCAAGGAATGCACCCCAGCACTTCTGCTTTCCCGTCTGTTGGAAAAATTAAACCGGCTAGAAGTTTTAATAAAGTGGTCTTACCAGCTCCATTTGAGCCCACCAGTCCGACAATTTGTCCTCTTTTAATAGCTAAGTCAAGCGGTAATAAAGCTTGCTTCACTTCACATTTTTTTGAAAACAATCCCTTGAATGAAGCTAAAAGGCCCGTTTCCTTTTTATATACTTGAAAATTACGTGAGAGCTGACTTGTTGAAATGACGGTATCAGGCATAGTGTCAATTTTTTTCGTATAATTTCAACATTTTTAGCTTAAATTAAAAAAAAAGTAAATAAATTTTTTATACATTATATATTATTTTCAAAAAAATTAATGGTATTAATAATCAAAATAGGGAATATATGGAACCTTATCATACAAGACCTTTCTAATCGCTAAATAATGAAATGGAATTTTCAATTTATCGCCAGTTTCAAGGTATACCACGCGCGGATAGGTCTTTAAATTTTTCATCGGCATCTTTTGCGTCCCAGCTCATTGCTCGATCTTGCAAACTTATCCAAGTTTGCTGCGATCTCCGCAATGTACTGGGACATAAAATCTCGCCGCCAAAAATT
>JAJTHR010000273.1 GCA_021298935.1 Parachlamydia sp.
CGTTTGCCCCTCTTTAAACATTTTGTTCATTATCTCTGAATAGGCCTGATCGAATTTTTCATTTTTTTCGAACGTGGGTTTTGGATAAGAACGCTTTTGAAGAAGGGTAGATTGTGATGCAGATTTTGTGATTTTTTTCGCAGGAAATACCCAAGTGGGTATTTTCAAGGAGAAAAGCACGAAAGATGCGCACAAGATACCTTTCTTCAAAAGCGTTGTTGTTCAAATCACACGTTTACAAGCAGCATCCCACGCTTCTTTTTTCATTTGGCCCTTGGCGCCTCTTGAACCTTTCATATTTCCCTCCTGTTATGCGTATCTGAAGCTTGGGAGCAAACGTCTTAAATGCATTAGCGCAATATCGTGCTCAAAAGCGTGCTTAGCTGTTGTATAAATGTCGAAGCCATGTCTGTTTGCTGGTTGACGGCATCATTGGTCTGATTGACGTTGGTCTGTAACTTTTTAGCCGCATCTTCCTGAATTCCTCTAAGCGATCTTAAATTATCTGTCAATACACCGTTAAAGGAGGAGTTCAAGTCATTCCGCGCTTGTCCGGCTTCCGTACTGGCTGTACCGATGGGTTCGGAACCATCCTTTAGGAAGACGGGGATTTGGGTTTGCAAAGCGGTGTAGACGTTTTGGAATTTGGTGACAAAGGTTAAGCGGTTAGCCTGTGCAATGCCGACATCCTGAAGTGTTTTAATGAGCGAGATTAGTAAGCGGATGATGCGGTTGAGGATAATGGCTTTTTCCGAGCTGTTGCCGGTGAGGGAGAATCCGATCAGGTCGAGGTTCATTTTAGCGGCATCGTTTTCATTGCGGATGGCTGTTACCCAGGCAGCGAGGGCTTGCGAGGGGATAAAATAGCCGTTGGCATTCATCTGGTCCTGATAAAATTGATTCAGCCGGTCTTTAAAGGCTGCGTCGGAGGGGTCGGCCGCAAAGGCTTTATAGACTCCCTCAAAGGAGACGAGGTCTCTAAAGTAAAAATAGTTGGGGTCGGAAGGCAGAGGAGTTTTAAGAGTGGCTATGGTGGATAAAAAAGCACCGAACTTATCCATAAAGTCTTTTAAGTAGCCAAGCGGCGCTGTAATTGGACTTTGAGGATAGGTATAGGTGCTTAAAAAATGATTGATGGCGCCCAGGGCCGGATTTGTCGTTGTGGTTTTTGCAAGATTGCTCAGAGGCGTAGCGGCGGGCGGATCCTGTAGGATTTGAAAGTCGCCTCCTATAATATTGTCCGAGCCATCAATTTGTATGTTTGTCGCAGCGGCATACTCCTGAATCATGGCATGGTAAAGGTTATTGTCCACCGATCTGCCTAGCGCTCCATATATTCCGGTTTCCAGCGCTGAAAAATTGGTAAAGGATTGCGTGGGGGTGACCGCTCCCGGAATGCTTGGCAGGCTGAATGCCGAAAGATAGGTGTTAAGAGCTGTTGCATTTGCGCTTGTCAGGCTTAGGGTGTAGGGAATATAGGAAAGGGGGAGAGCACCCAATCCTTGAGAGGCATAATAGGTGGCAACGCCCGGATCACGCGGAACGGCATACGAAGGGATGATCTGCGGTATATACTGCAGACTGTCTAAGAAATTTGTCTGATTAAAAACATCATCAAACGTAATGTTCTCATGGGTCATAAATTTTCCTCCTAAAATCCTGAGAGGAGCCAAGTCGGTAAAATCAGATTAAGATGTCTCTCAAGACACTTGTTTGTGCAAAGCGCGGCCTAGCGGCCAATGCCTTGCGCCATTTTTTCAATAATTTGGGTCACTTTTTGTAATACGGCACTTGCTGATTTATAAAATTGCTCGAATACAAACTGGTAGTTGCGGACATTTTCTTTTTCAGTGTCGTTTAACGATTGGGCAGCCTTAATCGCCTGAGTAATGCGGTCCTGTATGGAACCTGTCTGAACGGCAAGCGAAGAGCTGATTTTTTGGTCCTGGTTATCGATGATCCATGTGCTGACCGCACTTTTAAGGGCACTTGCGAGCTGAGTGGGGGTCAATGCAGCGGGGTTGATATTTTTAAAGGCGTTGCTAATGTCGAGCACTACTTTATAAACGAAATTGGCAAGGGTTCCTTCCACAGAGCGGGTATTGGCGGGGGAAATTTCTTCCAAGGTGAGCAGCCGTTCATACAGTTTTTGCTTGGCGGCGACAAGTTCCGTCGCAGCGGTGCTTGTAGGGGTAGCAATTGGGAAAACCTGACGGAATTGGGCGCTTGCCATGGCCTTATAAATCTGAGTGTAGTACTGGATTGTGATTGATTCTACACTGACTCCTTTGGCAGCCGCATCCGACCAATCATGTCCGATGACGTCATTGATAATATCCGAGGCTGCGGTAAGCTGGCCGAGCTCGACGCTTAATGTGGTTCCATTTGCAAGGGCAGCGGCTTTAGCAGCAGTAATACTATTGTTAAAAGATTGCGTAAAAGACGGGATTCTTAAGGTCAAAGATCCACCAGCTACATCTGGTGTTGCATCGGATAAAATTTTAATCAAGGCACTCTGAATAGCACCAATGGCTGCAGATGGGATATCCGCATCAGTTTTAGGGGGGAAGGCAAAATTTCCTCTGTTAGTGACTGTAATCTGGTTCGAAATTCCCTGGACTATCCCAAGAGAATCGAGGATTCCTTGGGTGACACGGAGGCTTTCTTCCAATGCTGTAAATTTCAGTGCGAGCAGATCATTTCCCTGTTTAATGTATTCCAATTCGACCATGCTTTGCAACGTACGGGTTGAATTGGTCGACACGTTGGCGGCTGCATTCAAGAGGGCCTGCACTCCAAAACCCGCTAAACTTTGCCAGTTTCGAAGTAGCTCTATTTTGTCCACGTCGGTGAACCCTGTTGAATCCGGCGTTATACCGACTGCTTTAAGGGATTTGAAAATCATATCCATATTGACTGCCATTTCAGCTGTCAAATAAAATGTCAGGGGAGGGTTGCCATCGGTCGCTCCATTTAATGCAAGGTCCCTTAGTTCAACTAATGCATTAACGACGTCCTCAAAATCCGAGGGCACTAAGCTGTTCCCGAGCCGCTTATCAAAAACTTCCTTAAAAACCGCCACATTTTCTAGATATTTTTTCAGTACGGCACCACTGGTATATTCTGCCCGATTGGACGGTACTGAACCGATTCCTTCAATTGTAAAGCTCATAGAAGCTCCTTTATCATCAAGCTTTGATTTAATCGAATGGTGATTAAAATTCTACCAGTATCAAAGCTATTTATTTATTCCTCGAGTTATTTTACTAAACATTTGTTCAAGTAATTCAATCATTGCAGCTGCGGATTTGTAAAATTCCTGAAAAAGGAAGAGATAGCGTCTTACATCTTCGCGTTGCGTTTCCTCTAAATTTTCAGCCGTTTTTATCGCATTAGTGATTCGATCCTGAATGGCCAAAGCGTTGCCTTGCGCCCCTGTTTCACTGACTAACACGTCCTGGTTGTCAATGATCCATTCCTTAACAGCTTCAAACAATTGGGTATTAAGGTTCGGATTTCCATCAATGACAATTCCCTCGAATGCTGCACTGATATCCTTGATGACCGAAAAGATGGCGTTAGCCAGGGTTCCGGCGACATTGCGCCCGTTTTGAGGGCTTACTTCTTCAAGCTCAAGCATTTTAGTCCAAAGACCCTGCTTGGACTGCAGAAGCTTTTGTGCCGCATTGCCAACAGGGACTGCCGATGGGAAAATTTGTTTAAAATAGGCGCTTGCCGCTTCCTTATAAGCTTTGCGGTAAGCTAGCACATCCTCCCGAAGTTCCTCAGTAACGGTGGGCAGTGCAAAAGGAGGTATTCGATTGTTCACCTGGATCTGATTCGCAATGTTTTGGACTCCGCCTAATAGGACTAAAACATCCTGGGATATTTTTAAGGCTTCCTCCAGGTAGCCCATTTTTCCAGCCATCTGAGCGTTTCCGACACCGACATACTCCAATTGCAGCATGCTTTGCAGTGTTCTCTCAGGAGATGCCTGCACATTTAATTGAGTGATAAGGCCGGTTCCCGGGTTGACGACATCGACTGTATATTGATAAGCATTAGGCAAAATGGCTAGGGCTTTATTGAGCATGCCTAACACATCAATACTAAATTGAGGGAGGGAGCGCCAGGCGAGCAATGTTTCAACTTTTTCAAGGGGTGACAAAGGGGGTGCGTTAGCATCAGGAGGAATTCCTACAACTGATAGTGTGCGCATGATGTCGTTCAATTTAATGGCCATTTCTTCATTCATAAAACTTTTGAAGGTTTCCTTTCCGTTGGTATCATCGACTCCATCTTTTGCAAGCATTTTCAATAAATTGATTTGACTGATGACCAGGTCGTAATCTGTAGCGGTCAGGGCGGGTTTTTGGAAGACATTTTTCAGGGGAATGAGAAGATCAGTGTATTCTTTGAGGACGTTGAGGCTCTGGTATTCGGCAATACTGACAGATACAGCCCCTAATCCAATTATAGCAACTTCCATATATAACTCCTTTCAAACAGTAGAGCTCATAAATACAAAATAAATAAATATCTATGTCCTTAATTATATTTTAGCATAGATTTATTTAGTTTGCAGTAGATTAGTAATAGTTTTTTTAAAAAGGCGATGCGCAAGATTGATGCCAAAATTTTTCCACAAATAGGCATACCACAGTATGGCCAGGCTCAGAATATTGTTACATCTACTACCTTTGCTCTTCAATATTAACATATTTTTGTCCCCTAGGGTGTTTGTATCTAAGATGACTAAGGCTTCCAAGGGACTAAAAAAGATTCTTTATAAATTAGCAATAAAAACTTTTTTTTAATCTTCATATCAATTATTTTTTTAACATTTAGGTAAGAAAGGAGTTAAAAATGGGAAAAGCCGGGGCCTTGGATCATAAAGATAATGAAATTTTAATGGCTAATATAGAAAGTTCATTAACGTTGAAACGATTGTATGCCTATGATGCAATGATCAAGCATCAGAGAAGTGAAATAAAAATTTTTGTTGACTCTAAAGATATCTTTAAACTTCATCCTGGTCATTATAGTTTTATTACAGGGACAGCGCTACTAGCTAATGACCTTCATGACTTTCAAGGAAAAATTGAAACTTCTTGCATTATTGCTTGTGGTAAACTTTATAAATTAAAAGAGCATGTTAAGGAAGATAAAATAAATATTATTGATTATTTAGATTTATTGCTTCCCAATTATCAATGTGTTGGGTTGTTCACATTTCAAAATGGAATACAAAATAGTTTGTCTGATTTTGAAAATATGGGACAAAGAATCATTGATAATCTTCCAGAACGTCCCCTTTGTATAGGTTTTTATAATAGACCAGAAATGTTAACATACGGAATATTAAACGATTTAAATCGCTTAACCCAAGAGTGGGATTATAATCCATATTCCATAGTGATGTTGAGACAATTATTGTTAAGTTTGGCTAAAGTAATCTCTTCCATTAAATCTCACAAGGTATTATGGACTCATATTGCTCATAGCGAAGGCAGTCTAATTGCCAACCAAGTTCTTACTTGTAAAGCGTACCATCCATCTAACCAGAATTCAAATATAGATGCTTTTATTAAAGATCATATGATCACCTTAACTTATGGCGGTGTTGCTCCTGTTCCGGATGTTGTTAAATTTGCCATAAATACTTATTCAAAAGATGATGTCACGATGTTTTTTGCCAATAAATATCTTGATAAAAAACCCAAACCTTCCGAAAATATTGACAAAGCAATGGACGATCTGGCTAAGGATATTAAATCACAGTCTTTAAAAAATGAAAAATTAGATTGCATTCAGGGGCAATTAAGGGCAGGAATAAACCAAATTTATATTTCAGAATATCCATATGAATCTAATAAAAATGGCTATAGCCTAAGAATTATTGAAAGCATGGTCCCAAAATCACAACAGCCACTAATTGAAAAAGATCATGCCTTTCTTGGAGATACTTATCAAGAGGCACTTGCAAGAGATTTAGATTTAATTAGAGATAACTTTAAAATTTATGAATGTAAATAAACTTAAATCATGTTTTGTTTTTTTTTGGATTTGTCTTTATTCTTTTTCAAGTTGAAGCCAAGCCAGAAGATTATAGAGATTATGTAAATGAGATTGAGCGTTCGTTTGTTGTTCAAATACGCAAGGAGTTGGGCCTTCATGCAAGCGGAACCTTAAATTCATTAAATGAAAAAGTGGAAACACTTGGAATTAGAATTGTGGCCCACCGACGAGCATCTCTTGAGGAAGCTAGGGCTCTCCATATTTTAATAATGGAAAAGTTTTTGCAAGCTATTAATTCTCATGAAAAAATTCAACCTTATCTCTCCGTTCAGCCTTTTAGCTATAAACAGGCTATTGTTGTGATTGAATTTTATGGAATTAATGGGACCATCTCTGATGAAAGTATTTCCTATATGTTTAATGTCTCAGATTTAGCCATAACTTCTTCCAAAAATCACATCGTTTATTACTCTCATGACCCATTTAAATGTAAAAATGTAAAAGAAATAGAAGAACCTTATGAGGAAGCTCTACGAATAAATTCACTTTCTTCAATTGATCCTACTATTCATAAAGGAAATGGATATGAAGAAGAAATTGATTCTTTGCTTGCTTCTTTTAGGGAAGAAATTGAGGAACAGTATCAATTACGGGTATGGAATTTTGGGGGTAAATGGACCCATCAAATTGAAAATATTGGAGCAACAATTAAATTAGGTCATTTTTTTTCACAGACAGAAGCTAGACAATTACTTGTTGAAATAGTAGAGAAATTACTTTCAAAGCTAAATAGCAATGAAAAATTAAAATCATTTTATCAAGATTATCCTTTTCATTCGGGCTTACTAAAATTAGCATTTCATTTTGAACCTAGAGATTACTTCCCTGAAATTAGGTTAGAAAAGCTTACATTAGAAAATAATAAAGTCACCTTTATTCAAGAAACTATTCTTCCAAAAGAAGAAGGAAAATTTTTTAGGGATCGTGAAAGAGAAATTCTTCCTATAGAAACATATGATGAAAGTAAAAAAATTGTCGAAATTAATCCCCATAATCTATGCTTACCATTATCCTTTTATTCCAAAATAAAACACTGGTTTTTTAATTTAATATAACTACCTAAAGCTTGCTGAAAGGCCAGTAATTCCCGCTGGGGTATAAGCTGCTAATTGAGAATGGCTTATAGAGGCGTTCTTCGTAGCTTTTTGGTCGCAATTTTGGTAGCCGTCATCCAAATGGCCAAATTGTCCTTCGGAGAGGTTGCTTGCAAGGCTATTATTTCTACTTAGCACTTAATAGACCTGAGTGCCAGCGGGAATTGCTGCTGAAAGGCTTGAATGCAACTAATATAGTGGAATTGCAGATGCTAGATGGTTTTATTAAAGATCATATGATCAACTTAACTTATGGCGGTGTTGCTCCTGTTCCGGATGTTGTTAAATTTGCCATAATACCATTTCCCGAAATTAAAATCATAAATTTGACTTGTGATCACCTTCATCTTTAAAAGATCTCTCCTTGTTGATATTCAAAGATATCAACTTCGAAAAGATCTTTTAAATCTGAAGCGCTGACAAGTCAACTTTA
>JAJTHR010000290.1 GCA_021298935.1 Parachlamydia sp.
AATTTTTGGCGGCGAGATTTTATGTCCCAGTACATTGCGGAGATCGCAGCAAACTTGGATAAGTTTGCAAGATCGAGCAATGAGCTGGGACGCAAAAGATGCCGATGAAAAATTTAAAGACCTATCCGCGCGTGGTATAACGTCGTCGCTTTACCTATAATGGCAGCATCGATTGTATACCCATCTGCTTCGATGGAAATTCGTTTCATTTTCCATTCGCCATTTAAGTCAACCGCTTGTCTAACACTGAGCGCATAATCTGAAGATATTCCTGACGCCGGAACTATTATTTTTCCTGCTATAACATGAATGAGCCTATACAAACCAATGGGAAATACGATCATACAAAAAAAGTCTTTGGCTTTTCTCCAGCCTTTACTTTCAGTATTATAATGGTAGATTGGCTGACTTAACGGTTCCTTAGATGCCATGTCTTGACTAGTAAGCGTCGCATAATTAGTTGCATTGTAAAAAGCGTTTTCACCGCTTAAAATTTGTTTTACTGACATGCTATTTTTACCACATTAAGGTTTATTAGTTTTAATTGGTGTTTAAATAAAAAGCAATTTTCAAGCTTTTTCCCAACCCCAGGCAATGACATCTTCGATCTTAGTTTCTGGATGCCTAAGCATCATCAGGCGATCAAAACCGACCGCTACCCCAGCGCAAGGAGGTAATCCCTGTTCCAGAGCATTAAGAAAATTCTCATCGATTGGAAGCTCATTTTTACCCAGCATTTTGCGGTGGGCATTGGATTCATGCAAGCGCCGGCGCTGCTCTTGCGCATCTGTCAGCTCACGATAGCCGTTTGCAAGTTCGATCCCTCGGTGATACACTTCAAAACGCTCAGCCACCTCTTCCTCCCCCTGCCTTCTTTTTTGGGCAAGGGCGGCCTGGCTTGCAGGGTAGAATGCGAGGATAAAAAGTTCATTCTGTCCAAGCGTGGGCTCGATCTGATAGCCTAAAATTAGATTGAGAAGGGCATCCTTGCCTTCATTCAGAATAGAGGGATAAAAGGGAATTTGCCTATCCTGCAAGTAAACGAGCAGCTCTTTCTCCGTGGCATGGACATAATCAATTCCCGTTTCCTGCAAAAACAAAGCGCGGTAAGAAAGGATCCTGACAGGCAGCGGGCCTAAAAACAAGCGGATGAAATCAGCCGTCTCCCCGATCATTTCTTCTAAGGAAAAGTTTAGACGGTACCACTCCGCCATCATGAATTCCGGATTATGCTTGCCGCTTAACTCTCCATCTCTAAATACATGCGAGAGTTGAAAGCAATCTCCCACTCCATCGGCCAGCAGCCGCTTCATGCCATACTCAGGGGAAGAGTGCAAATAGCAAACTTCCTGCCCATGATAGAGGGCAGGAATCAGATCGATGTGGGCGTCAATAGAGGCTCTTGGACTAAGGATGGGGCAGTCCACTTCCACCAACTCGCGTTGATAAAAAAAGGTGCGCGCTTGCTTGAGCATATGTGAGCGATCATGCAAGCGGGCCGCCTTTGCATTAAGCTGACACACGCGAGACATATTCTCCTGTACGGGTGTCGACTTTTATTTTCTCGCCCTGATCGACAAAGATCGGCACTTGCACCTTTGCGCCGCTTTCTAGAATAGCCGGCTTTAACACACGTCCGGATGCTGTATCGCCTCGGGCCCCTGGATCTGTTTCGGTAATGATCATTTCCATGAATGTCGGGGGTTCCACGTTAACCGGAGCGCCATTGTAAAAAATGACTTCGTACAAATTGTCATCCATCAGCCATTGCAAATTATCACCAATGCTTTCCAAACTGATCTTAATTTGCTCAAATGTCTTTTCGTCCATAAAGATAACGCCGTCGCTTTCTTTATAGAGCATACGCATTTGCTCCTCGGCGACGTCGGCAATTTCAAGCTTTTCACCTGATTTGAAGGTACGCTCGATCACACGGCCGGACAACAAATGCTTCATTCTAATGCGGTTGAACGCCTGACCCTTGCCCGGTTTAACAAACTCGTTGCTCACGATCACATAAGGCTGCCCTTCCACTACAACTTTGGCCCCACCCCTAATTTCGTTTGTACTCATTTGCGCCATAACTCTAATCCTTTTTTTGTTTTTTTGTTCCAGTATAAAATAAAGAGTGGTGACATGTCCAAGGGAAAATAACCATTGTCCAAAAAGTGGCTTTAAGTTAGAAATTCCAAAAACACAAGAGTCTACTATGCAGCAACATCCTTCCCACTCAGATGAAGAGCGCTTATTGCAAGATAAAATTGCCAGAGATACGCTTGAACGCTACTCAGGCTCGCCTATCGAAGACTACCAGCCCTACATCCTATTAACTAATTTTTCAAAATATGTGCATTATTTTGCTGAAAGCCGCGGGGTTCCGGTATCCGAGGGCTCTATGTTCAAAGTGGCCCATTCTCCTGAAGAGAGGATTACCATTTTAGATTTTAAAATCGGCTCCCCTGCTGCTGCACTGGTCGTTGATTTGTGTGCCTTTCTCCCCATCCGTGCCGCCCTGCTTTTAGGCATGTGCGGCGGCTTGCGCAGGCATTATCAAATTGGGGACTATTTTGTCCCGGTTGCAAGCATTCGGGGTGAGGGCACATCCGACTTCTATTTCCCGGCCGAAGTGCCTGCCCTGGCTAATTTCCTTGTGCAAAAAATTGTGACGAATGTGCTGGATGAGACAGAAACAACTTATCATGTAGGAATTACCCACACGACCAATAAAAGATTTTGGGAATTTGATCAGGATTTCAAGCTGCGGCTTCAATCCACCAGGCCGCAGGCCATCGAAATGGAATGCGCCACCCTTTTTATTAGCAGCTACTGGCATAAACTGCCCCTCGGAGCCCTCCTTCTCGTTTCAGACCTGCCTATGAACAAGGAAGGGATCAAAACAAAAAAAAGTTCCGAAAATGTTTTTAATAACTTTACTGCC
>JAJTHR010000245.1 GCA_021298935.1 Parachlamydia sp.
AATTTTTGGCGGCGAGATTTTATGTCCCAGTACATTGCGGAGATCGCAGCAAACTTGGATAAGTTTGCAAGATCGAGCAATGAGCTGGGACGCAAAAGATGCCGATGAAAAATTTAAAGACCTATCCGCGCGTGGTATAAAAGATCTCTCCTTGTTGATATTCAAAGATATCAACTTCGAAAAGATCTTTTAAATCTGAAGCGCTGACAAGCCAACTTTATGGTTTTATTTTTGGGAAATGGTATAACGAATGAATTTTTATACAAGTAAATGAGTTAGTACCTCAAGAGTTTCGATGAAAATATCTTCATCTGGGGTCAATTCTCTTATTTGCTTAAGATCAAACCATTTTGAACTAATATTTTCTAGGGGGATTGAAGTCCCCATAGGTTTTGCTAGATAGACAAAATCGATATGCTGGTGGGCCCCCTGATCCTTAAAAGGGGGGATCTCTTCAAGTAGGCAAAGGTAGGGGCGCTCAAAGCTTTTTGCATTCCATTGTTCTATCCACACATTTTCCTGTGGAATGAATTCAATGTGCATGCCTGTTTCTTCTAAAGCTTCCCTCCTGGCTGCTTCATGAGGCATTTCATTTTCCTCTATATGCCCGCCAGGCGGTAACCACTTGTTTAACTTAGGGTGCTTGATCAATAACACTTTTTTTTTCTCTATAATGTAAACGCTTGCCGTAAACTCTTTCTTCACAATAGGCCCTCCCAAAAATAGCATTATACAAAAAAATGGGAGAAATTAAAACCAATTAAAAGCTACTGCTATGCTGATTTTTTGCTGGAAGCTATCTGCCCTCTCATTTATTCTAACGCATTTTACACTTGGAGGCTAATGGAACAATTTGAGACCCTCGTCGCTGTGATCGACCTCCTCCTTGGTCCAGGGGGATGTCCCTGGGATCGAGAACAAACACTCGAATCGATGAGAAATCCATTAATTGAAGAAGCCTACGAGGTAGTAGAGGCCATCCATCTTAACGATAAAGAAAATCTTCAGGAGGAGTTAGGCGATCTTTTTTTTAATGTCATTTTTCTTTGCAGGCTTGCTGAAAAGGAAATGAGATTGCGTCTGGAGGATGTATTAGCTGGCATTCATGAAAAATTAGTGCGGCGCCATCCTCATGTCTTTGGAGAAAAAGAACTCTCTTCTTCTAAGGAAGTATTAAAACAATGGGATGCCATCAAAAAAGAAGAAAAAAAAGGGAAGAATCAATCATTGCCTAAATCCTTGCCCAGCTTATTAAAAGCTGGAAAATTGCTCAAACAGTTCCATAAAAGGGGAGTTGACTGGAAGGAAAAAATGGACATGCAGGACGATTCCTTTGAAATGCGTTTAATGACACTTCTTGAAGAAGGAGTGCAGCAGGGGTTTGAACCAGAACTAGCCCTTCAAAAAATACTGCAAAAAATGGAAAAATAGAGTCTTATTGCTATTAAACGTCTTTTGAATTATTATGTAAGTCAAATGATTGGTAACAGTTAAGATTTTAACCGGGGACCTCATGGAATAACACAGTCTGAACCAGGTCAGGACAGGAATGTAGCAGCCTTAAGGACGTCGGTTATGCCTTGAGATAATCTCCGGTTTTTTTTATATCTTGGTAAAAAGTTCCCTGATAAGAAATTTCTTTAATGTGCTATTTTGTGAAAGATTTTGGCGATGCATTAAATAAAGACCTTAAAAAGGCGCTTTTTGGACTGCAAGCTGGCCCACTGATCCAACTGGCGCCTCAATAGCCCTTTAAAAAACATTAAAATCGTGCTAGCACTCTAATGAGCCATTTATACAAATGGAAATTCCACTACTGCTGATTGGAGCCTTTTGGTCTTCCCTTGCTTTTGCTTATGCCTGGGCAAGGGGAGGACTGACTCCTTTCACCCCTTCATTTCAAATTAAAGTACTTGGCAGTGAAGTCATTAAAGCCTTCCTTGTCTTTATCCTTGCCCAAGTGGTGGTGGTACCAGCATTAGCCACAGCTATTGTTTATCTTTTAAAAGGGGAAACCTTGGTTTTCCAGCAGCTCACACTTCAGGAAAAAGGATGGTTGAATGCCTGTATTATTTTGGGAGGTTTTTTAGGGGTGTTGAGGGTTTACATGGATTTGCCATCTGATAAAAGGAGATTGTTATGGAAGCAAACGTCCCTTTCTGGAATCCAACAAATCCGCGCTGGAATTTTAGCCTGGGCTTTCGTTTATCCGGTCATTCTTTTTTTTAGCCAAATCGTGTCCTTGATCGTTACTAGATTCATTCATGAACCATCGATTGATCAAGTGGCTGTCCAGCATGTAAAAAATGTCATGGCCCATCCCTTTTTATTTGGCGTCACATTGATTGAAATTGTATTTCTTGTTCCCTTTATGGAGGAGTTTCTCTTCCGCGGATTGCTGCAAAATTGGCTTAAAACAAAGTTTAATAATGCCACTGTTTCTGTTCTGCTTACTTCCCTTTTATTTGCCCTTTTTCATTTTTCCAGCACGCAAAAATTTACTAATATTGAACTTCTTTCAAGTTTATTTTTACTATCCTGTTTTTTAGGCTACCTGTATGAAAGGCAAAAATCGTTATGGGCCTCCTTTGCCTTGCATGGTTTTTTTAATTTAGTCAGTTTATTATTCATTATAGGAGCTAAATGAAAAAATGGCTGCTTTGCGCACTTCTCTTTTCCTCGCTATGGGGTGAGGAGAGGAAGGATGAGCGCGAGGGTACTTTCAAAGATCAGCATTTTCATTATGTGGTTGAAGGAAACAATCAATTTGCCTTCAATCTGTTAAAGCTATTCAATGAAAAAACGGGCAATTTTTGCTTTTCTCCCCTCAGCCTTACATCAGGTCTCGCCCAAATCTATATTGGTGCGAAGCAGGAAACAGCTGCTGAAATGCAAAAAGTATTGAATTTTACCCCTGGTTTTGCACCGCTTGTCGGGACGCTGGATGAATTTTTTTCACAAAAGAGCGGCCCCAAACCAATTGCAGAAGTCTTTGTTGCCTCTCAAATTTGGCTGCAAGAGGGAATTCACATCATTCCTGCTTATCAGTACGCATTAAAAAGAGATTTTAACTCTCCTTTTGAATGGATTGAT